>JAJRPK010000091.1 GCA_024280785.1 Gammaproteobacteria bacterium | reverse complement strand
CATAGATCGGTGTCTGCTAACTTAGTTCCCGCTCAAAGGACCGATTGTAATGACTAACTTTGCCTGTATATTTAGCGTGCAAGCATTTATCGGCTATGGCTGACTTGATGGTTTGGGTTATGCTGGCCAAGAGAACTACTAGAAGAGAGCTACTAGAAAAGAGTCATTAGAAAAGAACTACAGAGAATTCAAAATTATGTTTAACGTCTTAAAAAAATGGTACGACCGTAATTTTCACGATGAAGAAGCGGTCGTGTTATTACTGATATTAATTGTCGGCGTTATCATCATTTTATTGTTTGGACAAATTTTTGCGCCCGTGATTGCAGCGTTGGTATTAGCTTTTCTGCTGCAGGGAGTGGTTGCACAACTGACCCGGTGGCATTTACCTCATTTGGCGGCAGTGACATTAAGCACGGCGATGCTCGTGTTGCTGCTAGGCGTTGCCTTTGTTGTGTTATTGCCTTTGGCTTTAGACCAGCTTTCTAACCTTGTTGCTGAATTACCCAAATTTATCGCGGTGGTACAGAAACAGCTGATATTGCTTCCTCAATCCTATCCGGCGTTGGTCACCGAAGCACAAATTCAAAACTGGACTGAAATACTAAGTCGAGAAATGGGTAATTTTGGCCAAACGGTATTGTCTTTTTCGTTTTCGAAAATTCCCAATTTACTAAGTTTTTTAATCTATTTAATTTTGGCGCCTATTTTAGTGTTTTTCTTTTTGAAGGATAAGGATATTTTGTTTTCCTGGTTCGGGCGGGCACTGCCTAGCGAAAGACCACTGTTACAACGAATATGGCTAGAAATGAACGATCAAATGGCCAATTATGTTCGTGGCAAGGTCATAGAAATGTTTATTGTTGGAGGCACCTCCTTCGTTGCTTTTGTTTGGCTAGATTTAAATTATGCGGCGTTATTGGCGATTTTGGTCGGTCTGTCGGTTATCGTGCCTTATGTAGGTGCTTTTTTAGTAACGATTCCTGTTCTATTGGTGGGGATAGTGCAATGGGGTTGGGGCGGTGACTTTATTGGCTTATTTGTTGTCTATTTTATTATTCAGGGCTTAGATGGCAATGTTTTGGTTCCATGGTTGTTTTCAGAAACGGTGAATCTTCACCCTGTCGCAATTATTGTCGCGATTCTTTTTTTTGGTGGTGTGTGGGGGCTATGGGGCGTATTTTTTGCTATTCCGTTTGCCACTTTGATTAAAGCCGTGCTTTATGCTTGGCCGAATGTGATATCTGAGCCGCCGGTTCTTAACCTTGAGGTCAAAGGTTAAGCGTGTCGTGTAAGTCGAAACAAACAAATTATTTTTATTCAATTGGAGTCGTGGTTTGAAGGGTTTTTTTATAACGGGTCGGTACGCTAAATTAGTTTCAATGTTAGTCGTCGGGTTAGTGCTAAGTGGATGTTTGTTGCTGCCGGCCAATGACAAGGAAGTTATAAAAAGCCCCAACGATGACCGTGAATACCGTTATCTAACGCTTAAAAACAATCTCAAAGTACTGCTAATAGCTGATGTTGCCGCCGAAAAGTCAGCTGCGTCACTGGATGTCCATGTGGGTTCCAGACACGATCCTGAACAGAGGCAGGGGTTGGCACATTTTCTAGAGCACATGCTGTTTTTGGGTACAGAAAAGTACCCTAATCCCGATGAGTACCAGAAGTTTGTCAGTCAAAATGGTGGTAGTCATAATGCTTATACTAGCTTTGAACACACTAACTACTTTTTTGACATTGAAAGTAGCAAGCTAGAGGCTGCGCTTGATCGCTTCGCCGACTTTTTTGTCGCTCCTCGGCTCGATGAAGACTACATTGAAAGAGAGATGAATGCGGTCGAATCAGAATACCGAGCCAGAATTAAAGATGAAAATCGAAGAATTATCGATGCCACCAAACAGATTGTTAATCCGCAGCACCCTTATCACAAATTTACCGTAGGTAGCTTACAGACACTGGCCGGGGACGGTATTCGTCAAGACTTACTGGAATTTTATCGGCAGTATTATTCGGCAAGCCGAATGACACTGGCGGTAACGGGTAATTATTCTCTAGATCAGCTAGAGGCAATGGTTACTACCAAGTTTTCTTTTATACCGGATAACCGTAATACGATTGAGAAGATTTCTGTGCCTTTGTTTTTAACAGGTAAATCGTTAGATGTTTCGCATTCTTATCAGCTACCGATTGTTTTGAGTGTCCAGTCCGAGAAGCCCGTTAGACAGCTAAGATTTAGTTTTGAGATGCCTGATTTGGCCGCAAATTATCGCAGTAAGGCATTAAATTATATTGGCAACATTATTGGGCATGAGGGCAAAGGCAGCTTGTTGTCTGAGTTGAAAGCCAAAGGTTTGGCAAACTCCCTGAGTGCGGGTGTAGGTTTGCATTATTTTGGAGGGTCGACGTTTCAAGTCAATATCACCTTAACACCCGAAGGTGTTGAACAATTTAACACTGTGGCCGATTTGTTGTTTGTAACGATCAATTTACTTCGTGAGCAGCAACAAGATTCAAACATGATAAAGACTTTGTATCTAGAGCAACAACAATTATCTGAAATAGACTTTCGTTTTTATACCAAGCCATCTATTGTTTCTAGCGTGATGAGCGCATCGTCAAATTTGCAGTTTTATCCACCCACGGCAGTGATTTATGGCGATTACGATTTTTCGGAATATCGCCCCGACTTGATTGCTGATCGGCTAGCTCGTTTGGTGCCAGAAAACACTTTGATCACCTTGGTCTCCCCCGAATTGCCTGGTGCTTATCCTGCCAATAAAGTTACCCGTTGGTTTAGCGCGCCTTACGGGGTTCAAGCTGTTGCGCAAGAACGGGTGGCAGCTTGGCAATTTGCTGGCGATACGGCCACCGCCGCAATGAACCTTGCGGCCGATAATATAAAGTTGCCAACCCCTAACGAATTTATACCCTACGATTTTAATCTGCTTAGTGCAGTAAGGGATTCCGAAAAAACCGCTAATACCGATGCAGCAGGTCAAGAAAATATCAACCTGGATGTGCCTTCAATGGTTACGGATCAGCCTGGGTTTCGCTTGTGGGTTAAAACTGACGATGATTTTGAAGTGCCTAAAACCGATGCTTATTTTACCTTTTTAACCCGATATGCAGGGCAGTCTGCTCGTCATCAAGCACTGGCAAAAATTTACGTGCGTGCGGTCAACGAACAGCTTAACGAGTTGCTATACCCCGCTTATCTGGCAGGGACCAACTTTTCTTTTTATCCGCACCTGCGTGGCTTTAGCTTAAAGCTCAGTGGCTATAGTGACAGTCTTGAACCTTTAATACAGCAGGTTGTGCCGGCGTTGATTTCGCCAACCGTTAGTATGCAACGATTTGAGGATATAAAAACTGAATTGCGGCGTTCGTTGAGTTTAGCTATACAGGCTCCCCCTTATCAGCGGCTATTATCGAAAATGTCGATTGAGTTATTCGCTCAGGTTCGTGACGAGTCTGAGATCATCAATGAGTTAGATTCTATTTCTCAGCAGGACTTACAATATTTTGTTGATCAGCTCTGGTCTCAGGTTTTTATTGAGGGTTTAGTTCATGGTAATGTAAGTTTAGCGGCCGCCAATCAATTGTCTCAATCCATTCGCCAGCTGCCGAATTGTCAGTGCGATAGAGAAGGCCGAACCTATGTCGATATAATTAATCTAACAGCCGGTAAGCGATGGTTTCAATCACATCGGCTGAGCCACGAAGATGCAGCGGTCATTTGGTATTTTCAGGCTCAGGATGATCGTTTGGAGACGATAGCGAAAACATCGTTATTGGCCAGCATAATGCATCCGCAATTTTTTAACGAGCTGAGGACAGAGCAGCAACTTGGTTATATCGTGTCGGCATTCTCGTTTAATTTGCATAAATGGCCGGGGCTGGCCCTACAGGTGCAATCTCCTGCGGCTACTGAAGCCGAAATCATCGAGGCGATGCAAGTGTTTTTACAAAACTTTTTATCATTTGAGGGCGGAGAAACTGATTTCGAACAACATCGAGCGGCATTAGCCAGCCAATTGCGCGAGCAAGATGTCACGCTCGGAAAACGAAGTAGTCGATATTGGCTTAGTCTGGCTTTAGGTAACGAACAGTTTAATCGCCGTGAATTACTCGCTAAAGAAGTCGAGGCAATCGATTATGGGTTGTGGATGGAATATGTTCGCCAGCTGCTGGGTGATGATCAAGCTTCGCTTATTCAGGCCAGTGCAACTGATGATGAGCTTGGGAAACCCGCAAAGGCAAACATTTGGCCGGGTTCATCGTCGATGCGAATAATAGCCTATCCGTAGAATACCGCAGTATTAATCAGCCTGAAAAGAAGCTCAAAACTTGGTCAACATGTAGAGATGCCGACCTAAAAACTATAAAAGTAAAGTCTTTTCATGCACTTTAAGACGAGTGTATTAATTGAGCTGGTGCTAATAAGTTTATTAGACTAGACTCTTTTTACTGCGCTATTTGGCGCTAAAAGGGGGCTTTACGGCTACTTCGATGTTTTTTGCAACGATCTTGTATTGCTCAAGCTGTGATTGTCCCTGCGATTTGGCCTAACACTATTTAGCGACAAGACATTGTCTATAGCATGGCCTTGGCTAAGGTGAAGCGGCACTTATCATCTGTGAATGAATGCATGATTCACTGGTTAAGTGCTAATGAAATGGGTTAATCCAATGCCTCGATGATTTTCAAATACGATAACCATTCTTTTTAAGTAACACATCACGGTGAGCGACAAGCTGGTGAAGCCAGTTAGCAGGGTCGGTTAATTCTGTGGTGTGAATGACATTTTGCAAAGGTGATGCACGTTATGCACGATCAGGATAAAGACCCCCAGGAAACGCTCGAGTGGCAAGAGTCGCTTGATGCTGTAATTCACCATAGCGGTCGGGGGCGTGCGGCCTTCTTACTGCAATGTCTAATTGATCGTGCTGTCGATTCTGAAATTACGATGCCTCCGTCAATTACTACCCCCTATCGTAATACCATTTCCCCATCTAACGAAAAAACAATGCCTGGAGATTTGTTTGTTGAGCGGAGAATTCGCTCACTGATTCGTTGGAACGCGCTGGCTATGGTTATGCGGGCAAATGACAATGACGAGGGGCTGGGAGGGCATATTTCCAGCTTTTCATCGGCGGCAACTCTCTATGACATTGGTTTTAACCACTTTTTTCGCGGCCCCACCGATGAGCAAGAAGGCGACTTAATTTATTATCAGGGTCACCTTGCCCCGGGAATGTACGCGCGCTCATACCTCGAAGGTCGGTTTACCGAAGAGCAACTAGATAATTTCCGGCGTGAAGTTGACGGCAATGGTCTTTCGTCTTATCCCCATCCTTGGTTGATGCCAGACTATTGGCAGTTTCCCACTGTTTCTATGGGCTTAGGGCCCATTCAAGCTATTTATCAAGCGCATATTATGAAGTATCTCGATAAGCGCGAGATGGCTAAGCGTGGTGATCGAAAAGTTTGGTGCTTTCTTGGAGATGGTGAGTGCGATGAGCCAGAATCACTAGGCTCCATTTCTATGGCAGGAAGAGAGAAACTAGATAATCTGGTTTTCGTGATTAACTGCAATCTACAGCGGCTGGATGGACCTGTTAGGGGAAATGGGAAAATAGTTCAGGAGCTCGAAGGAGTGTTTCGCGGTGCAGGCTGGAACGTAATAAAAGTGCTTTGGGGGCGTCTTTGGGATCCGTTGTTAGAAAGAGATAAAACAGGCTTGTTACAACAGCGAATGGATGAAGTTTGTGACGGGGAATTACAAAATTATAAATTCAATGGCGGAGCCTATACGCGAGCACATTTTTTTGGCAAATACCCTGAACTGTTAGAATTGGTTAAAGATTTGTCTGATGATGACATAATGAAGCTTAATCGCGGTGGGCACGATCCGTATAAAGTTTATGCGTCGTATGCTTCAGCAACTGAGCATACGGGGCAACCCACGGTTATTTTAGCGCAAACCGTTAAAGGTTACGGTACCGGCGAAGCGGGTGAGGCCCACAACGAAACGCACTCGCTGAAAAAATTGGATACCGAAAGCCTTAAGCAGTTTCGCAATCGCTTTAACATCCCGCTTTCCGATAAAGAACTAGAAACCGTTCCGTATTACAGGCCCGCCCCTGATAGCCCAGAGCTCGTTTACATGCGCGAACGCCGCGCGGCACTTGGTGGGGTTATTCCACGTAGACGGGTTGATTTTGATGCACTGCGAGTCCCTCCACTTGAAGCATTTTCTGCACAATTAAAGGGCTCAGGAAAGCGTGAAATCTCTAGCACAATGGCTTTTGTAAGAATACTTTCCACATTGGTTAAAGATAAAGAACTTGGCAAACGTATTGTGCCTATTGTCCCCGATGAGGCGAGAACCTTTGGTATGGAAGGCATGTTTCGTCAGTTAGGTATTTATTCTTCGCAGGGTCAACTTTACACTCCGCACGATGCTGGCGGCATCATGTATTACAAAGAGGATGAGAAAGGCCAAATTCTTGAAGAGGGTATCAATGAAAGTGGTGCTATGTCGGCCTGGTTAGCAGCAGCGTCTTCTTACAGCACTCATAACGTGCCACTGGTTCCCTTTTATATTTTCTATTCTATGTTTGGATTTCAGCGTGTGGGTGATTTGGCTTGGGCTGCAGGAGATAGCCAAGTGCGAGGTTTTCTTATCGGGGCAACCGCTGGTAGAACGACGTTAAATGGCGAAGGCTTACAGCATCAGGACGGGCACAGTCATTTATTGGCATCGACGATACCGAATTGTGTGTCGTACGATCCGACCTATGCGCACGAGCTAGCCGTAATCATTCAGGATGGCCTTAAAAGAATGTACGAACTTAAAGAAAATAAGTTCTATTACATTACCACGATGAATGAAAATTACTCGCACCCGGAAATGCCTGCCGGTATAGAAGAAGGCATTATAAAAGGTATTTATTTGCTGACAAAAAGTAAATCTAAAGCAAAAAAACGTGTGCAGCTCATGGGGTCGGGCACAATTTTGCGCGAAGTCGAAGAGGCTGTAGATTTACTGAAAAATGATTGGGGTATTGCTGCCGATGTGTGGAGTATAACGAGTGCTAATCAGCTGACGCGCGACGGATTAAGCTGCGAGCGTTGGAATATGCTGCACCCGGAAGATACTCCTAAAGTGCCGTACATCACGGAGCAATTACAGCATGCGAGCGGACCATTTATTGCGGCTACCGATTACATGAAAGTCTACTCAGAGCAATTGCGTCCCTATATCCCTGGAACCTATAAGGTATTGGGAACTGATGGTTTTGGTCGAAGTGATACGCGCGCAAAGCTAAGACATTTCTTTGAAGTGAATAGATATTTTGTGGTTATAGCGTCACTAAGTGCATTGGCCAAGCAGGGGGATATTAAAGCTTCTGTGGTTTCTCAAGCGCTAGAAAAATATGGAATATCTCCCGATAAAATAGATCCCACGACGGTTTAGTTTGGCTGCTGTATAAGCTGAGCATTGTTAGGTTTCGGGTTTTCTTTTTGGATGATAAGGATTAATTAGAGTGAGCAAGCAGATAGTTAAAGTGCCGGATCTTGGTGGGGCTTCTGATGTAGAAGTCATTGAGGTTTGCGTGTATAACGGAGATGTCGTAACAGTCGAACAGTCTTTGCTGGTGGTAGAGTCTGACAAAGCATCGATGGATATACCGAGTCCGTTCAGCGGAACGATTATATCTATCGCCGTGTCTGAGGGGGCGAGCATCGCTGAGGGCGATGTAATTTTAGAACTGGAACTTGCCGACGGGACTGCGGAAGATTCTGCCAGCTCTGAACTCAGTTCCACAGAGGCCGAGAGTTCATTGCCTGAGCTTGTGACAGATGTTTCCTCTGACAAGAATTCAAGTAGCTCATCGAATGCGAATATCAGTGCAGAGGGTTCGGTGCAAACTACGACAGAGCCGGTAATGATGCCTGATTTGGGGGGTGCCGATCAGGTCGAAGTGATCGAGATATCCGTGGCCGTTGGTGATGAAGTAGCTGAAGGTGATTCGCTGCTGGTCATGGAGTCTGATAAGGCGAGCATGGATTTGCCCTCACCCCGCGCAGGCATTGTTAAAGTCTTGCATGTAAAAGAAGGCGATATGCTAGCCCAGGGCGATTTAGTTCTGGACTTGGAAGGTGGGGCGAGTGAAGTACAGCCATCAAAACCGGCTACTAAAGTTAACTCGGAGGCTGAGCCGGCTAAGACAGTTGTTTCTGATCCATTAGAATCTTCCTCGACGTCTAGTGCCGATCGTCGTCGTAAAACGGATATCTATGCAGGCCCTGCCGTTCGTAAGCTAGCCCGAGAATTGGGTGTTGATTTAAGTCGAGTCAAGGGCAGTGGCCCTCGCGAACGAATTGCTAAAGAAGATCTATATTCCTTTGTAAAAAAAGCGGTTAGCGAACCGAGCACGATGGCTGGCGCCATCCCCAAGGTTCCGGAAATAGATTTTTCTCCTTTTGGTGAAACGGAAGTACAGCCGATGACCCGGTTGCACAAAATCACCGCCGCGAATATGCATCGCAGTTGGTTAAACGTGCCCCATGTCACTCAATTTGACGAAGCAGACATTACCGAGCTTGAAGTGTTTAGAGCCTCTTTAAAACCTGAGATGGAACAGCGAGGTATAAAAATATCACCATTACCTTTTATTTTGAAGTCAGTGGCGACCGCACTGCGAGCGCATAAGGGCTTTAATTCATCGTTAGCTTTTGATGGAGAGTCAATCATCTACAAGAAGTATGTCCACATTGGTATGGCGGTTGATACGCCCGAGGGTTTAATGGTGCCGGTGATTCGAGATGTTGATAAAAAAGGTATTTGGGAGTTATCCGAAGAAATTGTAGAGTTAGCCAACAAGGCTAAAAACCGTAAGTTAAAGCCGGCTGAGATGAGTGGAGGTTGTTTTACTATTTCCAGCTTGGGCGCTATCGGTGGTACCGGGTTTACCCCCATAATTAATTCACCTGAAGTGGCTATTTTAGGCGTTTCAAAACTGGCGATTAAACCGGTTTATGTCAATGGCAATCTTGAGCCTCGTAAAATGTTGCCGTTATCATTGTCCTACGATCATCGAGTCGTTAATGGTGGCGATGCGGGCCGATTTTTTACCTTTCTTTCCTCAATGTTGTCAGACGTACGACGATTGGCACTTTAGTCATCTAGAGCATTGCACAACTAAGCGTCGCACGGCCAGGCATCGCACGGTCAAGCATCGCAAAACACAGTCGACAAGCTTTGCGGATAATATATCACCGTAACCTGTTCTCATGGTGCCTGTTCATCGATAAAGTCTCGTTAAATCATGAGTTTAGTTTTCTTTTTTTGTTAAAACCGCCGAATTCATTTAATGACTTAAAGTTATTATCGTTTTCTGTTTAGACCATTTTTGTCTATCACCAGCCTTTATGACCTTTTTTGCTAGCTATGATCAATTTTTAGTCTATCCTTTGGATTAAGTATTCAGTTGTAGTGCAAAGCTTAATGGTTGTCGCTTTTTGAATCTTTTGAGCTTTGCGTTTGATACACACCTGTAAGAGGGCTAGTCAAATGGCAGGATCAATAAGTCGTAAACAAAAACAGCCGGACGAAAGTCAGTCACCCGAGTTAATCGCTAGTTTGGTGGTTGATATGGATGATGTTCCAGATGGTTTTGATGAGACGGAAGTCGGCGAACGAAAAGTAGGTAACGGTAAAATGCTATTTGCCAAGTCTGCTGAAATTCGTCGTCGGATTGAAGAGAGACTTGAGGTTAAGCTACTCAAAGACGAGCTAGGTATGGATGATTTTGATATCTAGTTAGCCTATTCTCAGTCTGATCAATACATTACTCCTGATCTTTTTGTCGTTCAGAGTCTTCGCTATTAAAGCCAGCGATAGATTTCGATGAGGCAAGTTCAGCTTTTCTGATTCGTCTTCTAAATATTGTACAAGCTATAGTTTTTTTTACAAAAATAAATTCGAATAAGTCTTGGCAAGCTCGTACAATCGTCAGAATTTAAAAGAGTCGTTTACCCTATCTATTTGTTCAAGTGGAATTTGCATTGTTTACATTGCTCTCAAATCCGGGTGCCAAGGTTTTCTATCTTGCAATATTCTTTAATGCCTTTATTGACTTGGGGCACAAAATTACCATTCAAAATACTATATTTAAGGTTCACGATGGCTCGCATCAAATTATATTAACAGCCATTGTCAATGGACTCATTTTGCTACCCTATATTTTTTTGGTTATTCCTATTGGTCGAGTTTCGAATCAAACCGCCAAGTTAGTTATGATGCGAGTGGCTGCTTGGGTTTCTTTACTGTTGACACTATTGATTACGGCATTTTATGCGCTGGGCTGGTTTTGGCCGGCCTTTTTTATGACGCTATTAATGGCGGTGCAATCAGCTTTTTACTCTCCGGCTAAATTATCGTATCTAAAAATAATGTTTGGAGAGACAAATCTGTCAGAGTCTAACGGGCTGGCCCAGTCTATTGTTATCGCAGGAATACTGTTCGGTACGCTAACATTTTCTTTGGGGTTTGAAACACTCTATGGAACATTGTTGGAAAGCGGATCGTTGCTAAAAGCTTCACCTACTTCGGTAATCAGTGAAGCATTGACAATGACTAAAGAGCCGCTGAACAAAGATCAAGTAACGGCGGCAATGATGCCATTGGGACTGGGGTTGATATTTTTATCGTTGTTGCAAGTTTTTTGCGTATATCAAATACCGAAATCTAAACAAGATCTAGAGTTGGTGAGTCACGACGATCAGCTCAGAGTAAGGGCCTCGAACCATCTCTTCTTGATTCGCTCTAAAGCCAGTTATTTGGTTCCGATACTAGGGTTGGCACTATTTTGGTCAGTAGGTCAGGGTATGCTGGCCGCTTTTCCTGCTTTTGCTAAAGCCCATGCAAACATTAGCAACGCCGCCGTTATCCAGGCGATTTTGGCATCGACTGCGTTGGGCCTTGTCGCCGGTTCATACCTTGCCGGCAAAGGATCTAAAGAGAAAATTAATGTTAAATTGGTGCCCATTGGAGTGGCGGGTCTTTCGATAGGCCTATGGTCGCTGACTTGGCTGCGACAACCCGAGATGTTTGCGCTAGATTACTTTTTGATGGGTGTGTCTTCGGGCTTATTTATCGTGCCGCTAAATGCCTTTATTCAGCAGCAAGCACGAGGCACTGAAATCGGTGGTGTAATTGCGGGCAGCAATTTTGTTCAAAATATTGCCATGCTATCAATGCTAATACTGACTATCGCGTTTGCCATGGCCGATATCGATAGCCGATACTTACTGCAAATGATGGCGGCATTGACAACGTTGGTGGGTTCGGCGATAGCGCTATTGTTTATAAGGGTTGGCGAAAATCCTGCAAACTAGTGTAGCGGTTATTTTTGCCGAAACCCGTTCTCTGTCTGTCCGTCGCCGCTAACATCTATTATACTTTCGCGCATCGACTATCGTTTCGTTCTTTAGCTTGCTGCCTATTGGGATACCCCTTTATTAATGACTGTTAGAACCCGCATTGCTCCTTCGCCAACCGGCGATCCTCATGTAGGCACCGCGTATATCGCGTTGTTTAATTACTGCTTTGCCCGTCAACACGGGGGGCAGTTTGTTCTACGCATAGAAGATACCGATCAGGCTCGCAGCACCGAACATTCTGAACAAGTGATTTTTGATTCTTTGCGATGGTTGGGGTTGGAGTGGGATGAAGGGCCAGACAAAGGGGGTGAATTTGGGCCGTATCGACAGAGCGAGCGCAGTGAAATATATCGCCAACATGCTGAGCAACTGCTTGCTGCGGATCATGCTTTTAAATGTTATCGAACGGCAGAAGAGCTAAACGAGTTACGAGCGGCCATCAAAGTCTCAGGAGAAAACCGCGCACTAAAGTATGCTGATTTGGTGCTGAGTCCAGACGAGCAAAAAAAACGCGAAGATAGCGGCGAGCCGTTTGTCGTTCGTTTGCGAGTACCTGACACGGGAAAGTGTGTTGTAGAGGACATGCTGCGTGGTGAGATAGAATTAGATTGGTCGACCGTCGATGCTCAAATACTACTGAAGTCTGATGGTATGCCGACTTATCATTTGGCCAACGTTGTCGATGATCATTTAATGAAAATAACGCATGTAATAAGGGGCGAGGAATGGATTAATTCGGCACCCAAGCATAAGTTATTGTATCAATACTTTAATTGGAAAATGCCGGTTCTTTGCCATCTGCCGTTGCTGAGAAATCCCGATAAGAGCAAGCTCAGTAAGAGGAAAAACCCTACCAGTATTTTATATTATCAGCGTATGGGTTACTTACCCGAGGCCGTACTTAATTATCTAGGCCGTATGGGATGGTCGATGCCGGATGAGAGAGAAAAGTTTTCGTTGGCTGAAATGCAGGCAGAGTTTGACATCAAGCGTGTATCGCTAGGAGGTCCGATATTTGACTTGGAAAAACTCAGTTGGTTAAACGGCTTGTGGATACGCGAGTCGTTGAGTGTAGAGCAGCTGGCTGATCGCTTGATCGAATGGGGGCTTAATCGCCAGCGCCTGCTGGAGGTTGTGCCGCATGTGCAAACAAGAATAGAAACTTTGAGTGATTTTTTACCTGCCACCAGTTTTCTTGGGGCGGGGATGTTGGCGTTGAACGAGGACGATTTTAGCGGCAACAAGCTCGA
This sequence comes from Gammaproteobacteria bacterium, assembly GCA_024280785.1. Taxonomy (GTDB): domain Bacteria; phylum Pseudomonadota; class Gammaproteobacteria; order Pseudomonadales; family UBA7434; genus UBA7434. The sequence continues at coordinate 10,178 of JAJRPK010000091.1, read as the reverse complement.
ACTTAAGGAGCAAATTAAAGTGTTACAGTTTTCGTTGTGGCGGTTAGACCAGCTATTGGACTGGCATCGAGATGATATCTTCGCGGCCCTTAAGGGGCTGGCCGAGCAGCTAGACGTTAAGCTCAAACTATTTTTAGCACCGTTATTTATTGCCGTCACCGGGACAACGGCAACTTTTTCAATATTGGATGCAATGGTGTTACTGGGTTCAGATATGAGCCGGGCCCGCATTCGGCATGCAATAAACACATTGGGTGGGGTATCTAAAAAGCAGCTTAAGGCGATGGATAAAGAGTTTAAATCCTTGCCTTCTGAGTAGGTACTAAAGCTTGACTCGACGAACGTCATCGCTACAATAGCCGTCCCTTTATTAGGGCTGAGTTTGAGGATCGAGCTAGCTTGGCAAAGGGAGTTTTTCATCGAGACATTCTGATCTTGATATCTGTGGGGCCTTAGCTCAGCTGGGAGAGCGCAACACTGGCAGTGTTGAGGTCAGCGGTTCGATCCCGCTAGGCTCCACCAATAAATATAACAAAATCAATAAGTTAAAGAATAAATTTCTCACCCGATTTTTTGTAAGTTCAGCTTAAGTCCTTATTAAGTCCAAATAAATATAGTAAACTACTGAAAAGTTGAAAGACTTATGCTGGCTCGTTCTTTTCCAAAGTCCACTTGTAATCCCCCCCCGAAAAACCGGAGTAATTAGAAGTAGAAAATTCTATTATGTTGATAAGAGGAGTTTTCTATGAAGAAGTCACGTTTAACCGACAACCAGATCATGGCGATATTGAAGCAAAATGAACAAGGTGTGACGGTAACGGAGTTGTGTCGAGAACACGACATGAGCAGTGCCCGTTTTGATCAATGGCGGTCGAAGTGCGGAGCAATGAATGTGTCGTTGATAAAACGGATAAAAGATCTGGTTTAGAAACCGATGCTGTTTAACTCGCCAACCAACGCCAATTTTCCAGCGTCGTTTAGAAAAAATTCTAATAAACAAAGATAAAAAGATCTCCTCAGCACTAGAAAACACGCCGAGGAGATAAACAGGGATCCTTCAATCTAGTCTTCTAACTGAACTGTACTGTCGACATCCATCGACAGAGCGGGCCCTATGTTTAGCTGTGCATCTTCTACTGCGACGATAACACCGTCACTTAGCAAGCCAAAGAATGCGGCAATATTTATAGGAGCCTCTTCTAAATCAAGGTAAGCAGCAGCGCCCGCTGCACCAACTGAAACTCCTAATATGTCGAAATTTGGGCTTGATATATTGGCGACAGGGCCTCGAAGGCGAATGGCATTACTGTCTGCTGTGCCACGGCCACGTACTTCTTCTGCGAAAATAGTACCATTCGAGTCGATGAACCCCTTGACTTCTACCTGCTGCGTTACGCTTATCCCCATAGACAATATACCGTCATCATCTTTTGTGGCAGCTGTTCCGATAACAGTAAGGCCGAGGATGTCTAACGATGCTCCGGCCGTTATATCGCCAGGATTAACTGGCGCTTCGATGAGAATGCGTGTTTGTTTGAATTTTATTTTGTTAGCAGCTAATACAAAACTGGAGGTATCAAAAAGCCCCTCTACTTCCAGACGCGTACCGTTGACAAGGTCTTCGAGTGTGCCGCCTAGAAATTCCGTGGTATTGGTAAACTCAACGAGTTGTCCCCCTATGGAAAAGTCCAAATTTCCACCACTTGTAAATCCCGAAACAACACCTTCGAACTGTGCTGGTATAATGGTCGTGGAAGGGCTGGCGGGAACCGGGATCGACTGTAACTGGCACTCGACCTCGATTACCATATTTAAGGTATTGCCGCTAACAAAGCCTGCATTCGGGTCAGTTTTTATTTCGACAAAATTGCCGTCTACTAAGCCGCCAGTACAATCATCAATGGCGACACCGTTAATATTGACCAACTGCGCGCCAATATTAAGCGTAGTTGCCGTTACGGAGCTTGCTATTCCGGTCAGTTTCCATTCGATCAAACCAGTAAGTGTCTTTCGCTCAATACGCGTTGCGTGAACAATATTGTCGCTTCCTGTAAAGCCGTATATTTCGACGATATCCGTACTCAGCAAGTTGGCAATGTCATTGTTCGGTACGTTGTCTAATAATGTATCACCGGTGACAACGATGGGCTGACCTAAAACCTCAAACGGAGTCACGTTTGTTACGATACCCTTTATCATGGTAAAGGCGTCGATTCGCTGAGCGGTACCTGATGTCAAATCTGAACTTGCATCGTCACCGACTTCAAAGGTCGCCATCATGCCGACGCGAAGGTCTGACTCGATAGCACTCACACCGTCAATCGTAAATTCAGTGTCGTTATCGATAGCAAAAGTACTGTCGCCAAAAATGACACTGCCAAACGCGGTTATTTCGCCGCTGCCCGTCCCGCCAGTTATGCCGCTGCCGCCAATGCCACCGTTTGCGGCAGCGCTGTTGCCGCCACCGCCACACCCAGTAAGCCCCAATATTAAGATCAAAGTAAATAGTCTCAACGACGCGAGAGAGTTCATCGATAATAGTTGTGCCCAATTAATAATGCTCATATTTATTCTCCATCTGGCGTGGTTGTTAGTGGCTCTTCAAAATAATAAATGCCGACACCGGCTCTAACACAAGTTGTATCGGGTTGTTTTTTGCGAATTATTTTGTCTTCTTTTTCCCGTTTTGCCAGCCATGCATCAAATCTTTTGAGTAAACTTAAAGCATCATCGGCAGCAAAGGTTTTAAAATGATTGGCGGTTTCTGGAGAAATCTCATCGTAACTAACTGTGCGTTGAAACCGTCTCTTTGCAGGTTTTTCGTTTAAATTATGGTGAATAGTGCGAATCAAATCTGATGCATCTGTTGCCAGAATATCGAAAATGGCGGAACGTGATTTATTGGGTACGTAAACGGGGATAATCAAATGCCAGTGATCTTTTCTTTGTTCAATGACACCCATTCTTTCGAGTTCGTCGCAAACAGCACGGACGGGCATATCACCGCTGTAAGCTTGTATTAATTCAGAGAGTGATGGGCTGTCTCCATCGTAGGGAAGCGCGAGAGGCTCGTCCTTTCTGTCTAAATATGGCGGTTCTCGCGTCCATGCGCTGATCACAGCAATCGCACGATTGCTTTTGGCTTTTTCCGAGTTGATACCGGGGCCATCCATTGTGCGTAAGTGTTTGACATCCTTACGGTGAATACCAGTAATAATCGAAACGCGTGAATCGGTTATACGCTTTTCACTCGCCAATACTTTTTCGGCGGCACTGACGAAAGCATAGCGCGCCAGCTCTGCAAATTCGGCGTAGGAAACGCCTTCTTCCAGCATGATTTCTGCCAGAGAAGAAAGGATGGGGGCGGCGCTGAGTGCAGCTATGCTTTTTGACGAATTATTCATATTTGGGAATATAATCCCAAAAAATGACAAATGGAAGTACATTTGATCAAAAGCTGCGAGTAACAATCTTAGTTTGTGACAGATTGTCATATTTGGATTGCTAGATTGGCAGAGAAGAACCTACTGAGAGGTGCACGAAAAATTGTAGACGCTTACTTTTAACCCTATTAAAAACAACCTACACCCCGGAAAGTAAAAGCGAGCGTCCCGTACGTAGTCTCGCTTAGCCCCTTCCCGCAGCCCCATCCCTCGTTTCGTTAACTCAGAAACCGAGGCTAAACTTAAGGTAGTATTACGTTCATTATGTAGATCCACATAATTTAAATTCACAGAGGGTAACGGAATTAATAATCATGGATTTTGAATGGGTTGCAATAGCACTCGGTGATGTAACCTGGGTCTCGCTGGCTTTTCTTCTGGGCTTCCTTTCGAGATCGGTAGGTTTGCCGCCGTTAGTTGGTTTTTTGGCCACAGGCTTTGTGCTCAATTATTGGGGCATTGCCAGTGGTGAGACTTTGCAGAAACTGGCTGATCTTGGTATCACGTTGTTGCTGTTCACTGTGGGCTTAAAACTCAATGTGAAGGTCTTGGCACGACCGCAGGTTTGGGCTGTGACCACCTTACATATTGCCATCGTGATGGTTTTCTTTACTTTGGTCATCTTCGCATTGTCTCAACTGAGTGTGCCGCTATTTGCGGGCCTTGATCTTAGACTCTCGCTAGTGCTCGCCTTTGCACTGAGTTTATCAAGCACGGTGTTTGTGGTTAAATCACTGGAAGAAAAAGGCGAAATGAGATCGTTGCACGGACGCATCGCGATAGGCGTTTTAATAATGCAGGATCTGGCTGCGGTCATTTTTTTGGCCGCATCTGCCGGTAAGTCACCCTCACTTTGGGCATTGTTGCTGTTTCTACTTATCCCGTTACGCCCTTTGTTACACAAATTATTGCAAAAGACGGGGCATGGTGAACTGCTAATTTTGTACGGGCTGGTTCTGGCGCTCGGTGGCGCCGAATTGTTTGAATTGGGTGGAGTGAAAGATGACTTGGGCGCACTCATTATGGGTGTATTGATATCGACTCATCCCAAAGCTAACGAGTTGGCCAAATCGATGCTGGGATTCAAAGATTTATTTTTGGTTGGTTTTTTTCTCTCAATAGGATTAGCCGGGCAGCTGTCACTGGAAGCGTTGATAATCGGCTTGCTATTGGTGCCTTTTATTTTTGTTAAGTCGGCTTTGTTTTTTACGCTGATGACTCGCTTCAAACTGCGCGCACGAACCTCCTTGCTTGCAACATTAAATCTGACTAACTTCAGTGAATTTGGTCTCATCGTTGCGGCGATGAGCGTAGCGAATGGTTGGCTGGATGCTGAATGGCTGACGGTGATCGCTATAGCACTTTCGTTTTCTTTCGTGATTGCCGCTGTGCTGACTAGCAGGGATGACAAAATTTATAGACAGTTCAGAATGTTTTGGTTGAAGCTGCAAACTAAAGAGCGTTTGGCTGATGACAAGGTGCTGGATTTGTTGGGTGCGACTATCGCTATTTTTGGTATGGGTAGAGTGGGCAGCGGTGCTCATGACAAGATGCGTGAACTGCATGGAGACACGGTCGTGGGTATCGATTTTGATATTGAGCGGGTTAATGACTTGCAATCGAAAGAGCGTCATGTTTTGTACGGTGATCCGAGCGATGGCGATTTTTGGGAAAAAATAGAGCAAGACCACAAGCTTGAACTCGTCATGCTGGCACTGCCAAACCTTCAGGCTAATCTGGATGCATTGGCGCAACTTCGGGAAATATCTTTCTCCGGTCGTGTCTCCACCATAGCTAAATTTCCAGATGAGGTTGAGGTTTTGAAAAAGGCTGGGGCAACGGAGGTGTTTAATGTCTATACCGAAGCTGGCACCGGGTTTGCTGAGCATGTTGAATTGGAAGTCAATCGCCGTAAATAGTCAGGCTTGTATTAGTTAGCTAGAATAACCGTGTATAAAATGCACCTGTTCAAGTTCGAGCTATCCATATTTTCACATTGAGACAATTTTTCACATCGAGGAAACAATGAAGAATAGGGTTTTTCTAAAGTACGATTTTCGTTGCGCACCCTTTAGCCCTGTCACCCATAGCGACCTATACGCCTGTGCGCTAGAGCAAGTTCAATGGGCCGAAAAGCAGGGCGTCGGTACGGTAATGGTTTGCGAGCATCACGGTGCCGACGATGGCTACTGCCCGTCGCCACTAGTGACTTTGAGTGCGATGGCCGCTGTAACGCAGAGTATGCGTTTAGTGACATCCGTTATTATCTTGCCTTTTCACGATCCTTTGCGTCTCGCTGAAGACATCGCGGTACTGGATATTATTAGTGGTGGCCGCGTCGAGCTGGTTTTAGCGGCGGGCTATATTCCCAGTGAATTTGATATGTTTGACGTGCCTTTATCTAAGCGGCCATCGTTAGTAGAAGAAAGTATTCAAGCAATGCGTCAAGCATGGAGCGGAGAGGTTTTTGAGTTTCGCGGTAGGTCAGTGAGAGTGACGCCCAAGCCGGTACAAAGCAACGGGCCAAAGATTATTTTGGGAGGCAGCTCAGCGGCCGCGGCAAAAAGAGCTGCGCGTATAGCTGACGGTTATATGCCAGCAGTACCAGAGACATTTATGGATTATATCGAAGAAAGCCACCGTTTAGAAAAAACAGCACTGATTTTAAGAGCGCAGGGGCCTTTGTTTTTGTATGTTAGTGAAGACCCCGATAAAGCGTGGGCAGAAATTGCACCTTATGCCATGCATGAAACAGGTTGCTATGGGCGTTGGGCACAAGAGGCGGGAATGGATAATTCTTATTACGCGGCAGCGGATAATGCCGACGCGTTAAGAGAAACGGGGATGTATTCTATTCTAACGCCAGACCAATGTGTCGAAATGGCGAAAGGTTTGGGCGATCTTGGCGCTATAGCATTACACCCGTTAATGGGCGGAATGCCGCCAGAATTATCGTGGCCAAGTTTACAGTTGTTTGCCGATAAAGTTTTGCCAAAATTAGAGATTGATAGGGATTCGGTTTTTGCTGTTGATCGCTTGTAATCGTAAGCTAGACCTTAACCAAGGTCTTTTAGCTTTGTGTCCTGAGTGAGTAGCCTGACTGAACTTAAAATAATTGCGCAATCAACACATCCGTAAAGTAGACGACGCCGGTGACGGGCAAAATGATTCCAAGCATCGATCCTACGAAGTATTCTCTAAAGCGAACCGTTGATAAAGCCAGCATATAATTTAACCACGGGGCGGTCGAAACGACTAAGCGGATCAGAGCAATATGGGTAATGGGTCGAGAGTGTAATTTGGCTAACAGTTTTTCTATATAAGGTCGTTTGGTTTTTTTGACGGGCGTGCCTCCGACAATCCTTACGACCATAAAGGTAACGGACATACCAACAGCAGCACCCAGCAGCGCGATCGCAACCCCCCAAATTTGCCCATAAATCAGCCCAGCAGTAATCACAAAAATAATGCCAGGAACATGCATGAGCTGGCCTGCACAAAAGATAAGGACATAAAATATTACACCGTAGACTCCCCATTGTTGTACGGCATTGCGGATTTGTTCGGGGTGAGTGTCGGCGAAAAGACCGCTTTGCCGAGCGTAGACGTAGATGCCCAGTATGAGAGCTATCAGTAAAGGCATGCGCCACTGCTGCCAGCGTGAAATAGGTGCTTCGGTCATCATAAAGTGATTCCCTATGGTTCAAAATGGTCGGTCTAACTAATCTATCCTGCCGCTAATGTTATCGGTGTTCTTTAGTTAGGGTGAGGATGTGCTTATTGAAATGGTGGCTCGCTTGCAGACATTAAGTTTTAGATTTAGCCTTTTAGACCGATTATACTAGTCGTTTTCTACCTGAAGTAGAACTCTTTTATTGTAAAGGATGATGTTGAGTATGTTTGTGACAAATGGTTACAAGATTCCATTTCTATCTGCGGAACCTTTCAAATCAGAGCCAAACGTGGAGGCTAATGTTGCTGGGTAACAAAATTCAATTGCTATTTTTATGCACGGGAAACTCCTGCCGTAGCCAAATGGCAGAGGGCTTGTGCTGCGCACTTCGGGGGAACCTCATTGATGCTTACTCTGCCGGTATTGAGCAGTATGGGCTCAATCCACTGGCTGTGCAGGTTATGCAAGAAATTGATATCGATATATCGGCACACTATAGTAAAACGGTATTAGAGCTAGGGGATAAACCGTTTGACTATGTTATCAGTGTTTGCGGTCACGCCAATGAGCATTGCCCATTTTTCCCGGCGGTAACTCGTATTATCCATCAGGGTTTTGATGACCCGCCGCGCTTAGCAGCTGCGGCCTCTAGCGAGGATGAGGCGCTAGCGCATTACCGCCGGGTCAGAGACGAAATAAAGGCCTATATCTTACAGTTACCCGAAGCCCTGCCTTTGGGTTATTAGCGGGGTTAATGGTAGAATTAACTGCTGGGGCTTTGTTAGAAGAAACGGCGAAAAAATCATTCGACCTATATAGGTCTCGCTTACAGTCATATTGCGGTCAGCTTTGGTAGTTGATGTTGATAAACTGACTTGATTAGATTGTCGTTTAATTACCTCGTCGTGGTAGAATCCTGCTCCGTTAATATTATCCTTTTATCAGGAGCTCCAGCTTGCCTCTCAAATTTGTTGAATCTTGCAAGTTGCCCACTCGATGGGGCGAGTTTCGCATGCACGGTTTTGAGGATATCCAAAACGACAAAGAACATATTGCCCTTTCCATGGGCGACTTGAGTACCGATCAGCCCGTATTGACCAGGGTGCATTCAGAGTGCCTGACGGGGGACGCATTGTTTAGTGCGCGCTGCGATTGTGGAGCACAATTAAAATTCAGTTTAGAAGCCATCGCTAAAGAAGGTCGCGGGATCCTGTGCTACCTGAAGCAAGAGGGGCGAGGGATTGGTTTGTTGAACAAGGTGAGAGCCTATAAATTACAGGATGCAGGCGCTGACACTGTTGAAGCCAACGAACATTTAGGTTTCGGTGCAGACTTACGTGATTATTCGATGTGCAAGGATATGTTCGATCATTTTGGCGCTAAGCGTTTGCGCTTAATGACGAATAATCCCGATAAGGTCGCTGCGTTAGAAGCTTTAGGTTTTGATGTAGTTGAACGTATTGCCATTGTCACTGGCCAGAATCGGCACAACGAAAAGTACTTAGCGACTAAAGCGGGTAAGTTGGGCCATATATTACAAGAATAATTAAATTAAATTAAATGAAAGAAATGAGTTGTTGCAGCACAGCTAAATGACTATTTCAGTTGATGGCAATACTATAAAATTTTAAGCTTTAATTTGATTCGCCGACTCTTTGCCGAAAATAATTTCTAGCCGCTGGCTAATTGCCACTTCTATTCCCGCTTGATCAAGGCCACATTGGGCTAACTGTTCTTTGTGTTGAGCATGCTCGACAAATCGATCAGGGAGACCTAACTGAAGCACTGGAACCGTGCAAGCAGATTTATTGAGTTGTTCACAAACGGCACTTCCGGCTCCACCATGAATAGCATTTTCTTCTAGCGTAACGATTAAATCGTGGCTGGACGCAAGAGTGTCGATGAGTGCTTCGTCAATAGGTTTGACAAAGCGCATATCGGCAACGGTTAAGTTTAGTTTGTCGGCGACCGCTAGCGCAGCCGGTAATAGTGTGCCGAAATTAAGTATGGCAACAGAGCTACCTTCGCGACGCACGACGCCACGGCCAATCGGTAATTCAGTCATGGTTTGTTGGATCTCTACACCGGGCCCAGTCCCACGTGGGTAACGCACAGCAGCAGGGCCTTTATATTGATAGGCGGTGTACAATAATTGCCGAGCTTCGTTTTCATCTGACGGGGCGATAACCACCATGTTGGGAATGCTGCGTAAAAATGATAAATCAAAACTTCCTGCGTGAGAGGGGCCGTCTTCTCCGACCAGACCCGCTCGATCGAGACCAAAGGTAACGTCGAGATTTTGTAGCGCTACGTCATGGACAAGTTGGTCGTAGCCACGTTGTAAAAAGGTGGAATATATAGCGACTACCGGTTTTTTCCCTGCGGCAGCCAAGCCAGCGGCAAAGGTCACTGCGTGTTGTTCGGCAATGGCAACGTCGTGGTAGCGTTCGGGAAATCGAGCGGCAAAGTCGACCATGCCAGAACCTTCGCACATGGCGGGTGTAATGCCAATCAAACGCTCATCAGCAGTGGCCATATCGCAAAGCCAATCGCCAAAAATAGCTTGGTATTTCTTTTTGCTAACAGGTTTTACTTCTTTTTGTGCGGTAGAACTATTTGAGTCATCAGTTATGGATGCTGAATGGACCGTCTTTTGCTTTGCCTGCGCGGCAGACAATAAAGAGGGTTTGCTGGGCGCGGGTTTTTCAATTTTATTGATCGCGTGGTAGCCGACGGGGTCGGCTTCGGCAGGAGCAAAGCCCTTGCCTTTTGTAGTAGTGATGTGGAGTAGTCGTGGCCCCTGCATTATAAGCATGTTGCGTAACGTAGAGACTAAAGAGGGTAGGTCGTGCCCGTCGATTGGTCCGATATAATTAAAACCTAACTCTTCGAATAAAGTACCCGGTGCCACCATACCTTTCATGTGTTCTTCTGTGCGTCTGGCGAGTTCCCACGCGGGTGGAATCTTTGACAAGACTTTCTTACTATTCTCACGCAACTGCATGTAACTTTTACTGGCCCAAACTTTGGCGAAATAAGTAGCGAGACCACCGGTATTCTTT
>JAJRPK010000090.1 GCA_024280785.1 Gammaproteobacteria bacterium | reverse complement strand
GAAATGGACGATGCCGATTCGAAATTGGAAACCTGCGTTGAATCGCTTTATGATTGAATTTGAAGATCGCTTGATCGAGCACATTTAAACCAGGCAGTTACACAGAATAATTTACAGCCTCGAGATTTATTACTACCTGGATGCAACACCTAGCCACTCCTATCTTAAGCAGCTCTATAAATATCCGCAACAGGCCTTTCCTTATCAACAACTCCTCAACGAGAATGCCCGGCGTACTCGCGAGCAAGATGAATTCGAATTACTGGATACCAGTATTTTTGATGAAGACCGTTATTTCGATGTCTTTGTTGAATATGCCAAAGCGGAAACGGATGATATTTTAATCCGAATTACCGCTCATAATCGAGGCCCCGAGGAGGCACCATTACACTTACTGCCTCAGCTTTGGTTTCGCAATACTTGGTCTTGGCAAAAGAACATAGATAAACCCAAACTTGCGTTAGAGCAAGAAAATTCTATTATTGTCCAGCACCCTGACTTAGGCAACTATCGCTTCGATATTGAAAGCGCTAATACAACCTTGTTTTGTGAAAACGAAACCAATGAACCGCTTTTGTTTGATACGAATAAATCTGCCGGAAAGTATTACAAAGATGGCTTTCACGAATACCTTGTAAAGGACAATAAGAATGCAATCAATCCTGAACAACGCGGTACTAAAGCAGCTTTTTACAATCTACTCACCGTGCCCGCAGGCGGGAAGATTGAGTTAAAACTCAGTCTCCGAGCAGGCCCTCAAAAAATCTCATGGAATGACTTCGATTCGGTTTTCGACTCACGAATACAAGAGGCCGATGCGTTCTACGCTGACCTAAGCATTAATAACCACAACAGCGAACACCGTGAAGTGCAACGCCAAGCATTGGCAGGGATGATCTGGAGTAAACAGTTTTATCATTATGATGTCTACCATTGGTTAAACGGCGACCCCGCGCAACCTCATCCGCCAGAACAACGTAAACAGGGACGCAACAAAAACTGGCAGCACCTGCATGCTAACGAAATACTCACCATGCCGGATACATGGGAGTTTCCCTGGTTTGCCTCCTGGGACCTTGCCTTGCAGTGCATTCCGCTCGCACAAATCGATGCGCAATTTGCCAAGAACCAGTTACTCACAATTACCGGTGAGCGATATATGGATCTCGATGGCGAAATACCCGCCTATGAATGGGCGTTCAGCGAAGCCAACCCGCCCGTCTATGCCTGGGCGGGTTGGAAGGTTTTCGAGATCGATCGTGACCAACAAAAAAACCACGGTGATTTAAAATTTCTTGAGCGCCTATTCCACAAATTGCTGCTTAATTTTAGTTGGTGGGTAAATCGAAAGGATCAAGACAATCGAAATTTATTCCAGGGTGGTTTCCTCGGACTTGATAATATCGGCATATTCGATCGTCGAGATTCTAATCCCGGCGGTGGCCTACTGGATCAGGCCGATGCCACCAGTTGGATGGCCATGTATTGCCTTAACCTAATGCGAATCGCACTTGAATTAGCCTTACATAACTCAAGCTACGAAGATATTGCTATTAAATTCTTCGAGCATTTTCTCGGCATCGCCGAGGCCACGCATAACTTGGGCGGCAAAGGCGTTGGATTATGGAATGAAGAAGAACAGTTTTTCTTTTCCGTGCTGCATGGACCCGATGGTCAGGCAACCCCGATCAAAGCTCAGACATTGGTCGGCCTCATGCCGCTGCTAGCCGTCGAGGTCATCGATACGAAAACATGGCAACGGTTGCCCGAATTCAACAAACGTGTACAGTGGTATCAAAAGTATCGCCCCGACCTTTGCAATCTGGTTTCGGCTTGGCAAACTCCTTCTCAGGACGGTCACCGCCTATTGTCCTTACTGGATACAAAGCAGATATCCGCTGTTCTACAGTGTATGCTCGACGAGTCTTCTTTTCTTTCAGCTTATGGAATCCGCGCAGTCTCCAAACAGCTCGCTCATTCACCCTATTCATTATGCCTAGACAACCATTTGCTCACGCTCGACTATCAACCTGGAGAATCTACCTCGAACCTATTCGGCGGCAACTCCAATTGGCGTGGCCCTATCTGGTTCCCCATTAACTATTTAATAATTGAATCACTGCGCAAATTTCACGACTTCTATGGACACGACTTGCTGCTGGAATTCCCAAGCGACTCGGGCCACAAACTTCCTTTAAATGAAATTGCCAACCAACTGAGTAAAAGACTCGGTAAGCTTTTTCTAAAAGACGAAAGCGGTGAACGTGCATGCTTCGGACACTATAAAAAGTTTCAACACGACCCCCACTTTCAGGACCATTTATTTTTCCATGAATATTTCCACGGTGACACAGGTCGGGGATGCGGCGCATCGCATCAAACTGGCTGGACGGCGCTAATCGCGGCGCTATTGTAGTTAGGAACGGAAAATCAATAACCTTTACCTCTAACTCGTCCTGTTGTTTCAGTTGTAAAAGTTATTGGCTTTCCATTCCTAAGCTCTCTGTTCGAATCACGTAACTACTCGTTGAGCAGTTACGTGATTCATTCAATTACAGACGATCGGCTGGTGGGTTACATCACAGCAGTAGGTTCTTTCATCAATGTAGATTGAACCACCGTGGGTGGTCATCGCCCGTTTTTTTACTTCTGTCGCAGCGGCCATGACTTCATGATGCGTATGAAACTTGCCCGGCTCTACCGATACCGCACCGATAGAAATCGAAAAAAGTGGATAAAAAACCATTTTTCTCTGACGATCAAGTGCATGCACGCCACGGGCTTTTTGATGGGCTCCGGAATAAAAACGTGACGCCTCCTCATCGCATTGGTGAACAATAGCATCGCAACGTTCAAACCAATCGGGGCTTTGAAAAAGAATAACGAAGTCATCGCCACCGATATGGCCAATAAAATCTTGCTCCGGATCGATATGTGACTGCAATAAATCAGCGGTATATCGAATCACTTCATCCCCACGCGCGTAGCCATATACATCATTGTATGACTTGAAACCGTCAACATCACAGTAGGCGGCTACAAACAAACCATTTTT
>JAJRPK010000089.1 GCA_024280785.1 Gammaproteobacteria bacterium | reverse complement strand
TTTTGCTTGCTGGATGACTTGAAACGCGGCATTGATCGCGTCGCCTTCAACTCTCGGTTGCTGGCCATTAAAGCCGTCTTTAAAGCCGGCAACAGCAGCAGCCAAAGATACACTGTCAAATACGCCCTTTAGTTGTTGGCCCATTTGCATGCCAATTCCGTAAGAGGCTTTTAATTCGTCGGTTGATAAATCGATGTCTGCCATGTTTTTTCCACATTAGTGATGTTGGTTTTCAGTACAGTTGTACGGTGCTTTTTAACTGAATGATTTTAACTTAATGATTCTAATTCAAGGGCCTTAATTCAATGATCTTAATTTAGTAAGCCTAATTTAGTCGTTTAATAACCGCATAGAGTAGTAGCGGTAGTAAGTATTTGCAGTGAATCAGATATACACAATAAACCCCATAAGCGACAAACTTATGGGGTTTATAAGAACAATTATAAACTGATAACAGCGAAAAGAGGAGCGAATGATTTATCCTGTACTGGCCAGCTGATCCGATTTTTCGATTTCGACAAGTATACCGGATAAATGGGACATCCCCGATAATTTTTCTACGCTATTGTAGCCATCGGGGGCTAAGTAATTAGAATTTACACCGGGATTTTTCTGTGCGTGTTTTAGGCCGTCTGCCTTCGAGTGCCCCCAACATTGAGGAATGGCTACTGTACCAAGCATCATTTCATCGCTGATTTTGGTGGGGATATGAATATCGCCAAATTGAGAGACTACGTGTACATAGTCATTGTCACTTACACCAATGCGAGTAGCATCTTCCGGATTAATATAGGCAAAGTTAGTTGGGACTTTAACCAGACTGGCGCAGTTAGCAGAGCCACTATTCATTCGGCGAATTTCTCGTTTGCCAATGAGTTTTAATTTGTTTCGGTTGCTAAGTTCTTCTTCGTAGAGTGCCTCTACTTTTTCATTGAACGTTTCTACAAAGTCTTTAGGGGCAAGATCAACAAGATGGTCTGGAGTAAGAACGCGTTCAGTACCAAGAAAGTTATCCCCATCATTTTCATCTAACAATATTCCGTTGGGATGATCGTTAATCATACTCTTTAAACCGGGCATTTTGGCTTGTTTAAGCATGCCGTTGATCAGCAACTCCGGGACCTTAATCCAGCTTCCCAGAGGGGAGTGACAAAATCTTGCGGCCAATTTCAATGCGCCGCTTAACACCCGATTGTCCATAATGGTAATGCCGAGTTTGTCGGCCAGGCGCGTATAAATCCACCATTCTTGTCGTACCTCTTTCGGAGGTTCCAACATTGGTCCACTAGCGTATAGATAGGGTTTAGGGGTGCAAGCGACAAAAGATTGCAAGGCATATGGCATGCCGGTGCGTTCCATCCATGTGGTCGCAGGTAAAATATAATTGGCGCAGTTAGCTGTTTCGTTACGAAACCAGTCAATGCAGACAAGTAGCTCGAGTTTTTCTAACGCTTTTTCTAAACGGCCGTTGGGGGTTCCACAAGCGAGTAGGGGGTTAGATGCTTCGACAATCATAGCTATAACATCACCCTTTAGTAAGTCATCGGCTAGCATGCCGGCGGGCTGTTGGCCGCTAACCGTAGGCAGATCGTCATTGCGGTGAAACCCCAGTTTCATTTGCGGGTCATTTTTAGCAATTTCGGCAAAGTCGATTAGGCCTTTGCCGATTAAGTTTCCTCCCTTGCGGTCAAAATTACCGGTTATGGCTGCGATTGACTCTAACAGCCAGTAACAGAGAGTACCACTTCGGCCCTGGTTTACCCCTGTTGCCATATTTAGTGCCGCAGTTTTTGCATTACTATAGGCTTCTACCAGATCATTGAACTGATCGACACTGATTCCAGTAACTTCAGCTTGCCGCCCGGCAGTCCATCCTTGAACTGTAGACTTGAGGTCTTCGAAGTTCTTCATATTCTTCTGGATGCTCGGCATATCCAGTGGATGCTTGTTTATCAGGGTGTTGCAAAACGCAGCCAGAAAATAAATATCGGTATCGGGTCGAATAAACAGGTGCTCACCGGCTAGCGCAGTCTCGACTTTGCGGGGATTAATGACGATTAATCGGCCGCCACGTTTTGAGATATCCGCTAATCGCTGGTGAGCTCTGGGCAGATGATATAACGTAGTGCCTGACACCACCGGATTAGCACCAAGAATCATCATAAAATCTGTGTGATCGACGTCGGGATAGCTGAGCCGCATGGGTGATCCGTACATATCGCCATTGACCCGAAACTTGTTCATTGTGTCGCAGGTGCCAGTGCCGTACATTCGATTGGAACCGATTCCTTTGAAGAGCGATCCGCGAAAAACAGGGGACAGGAGATTTGCGCCGCCCGGTGCACCTACAAAGTGTGCGATCGATTGTGGTCCAGACTGCTTTTTAATGGAGGCAATTTTTTCTGCGATTTCGTTAATGGCTTGGTCCCAGCTAATCGTTTGCCACTGTTTGCCTACCCGTTTAAGCGGCGCGGTTATGCGGTCGGGACTATGTTGAATAGACGCAAATTTCTTACCTTTAACACAAATATGACCTTGGCTAACGACATGGTCTTTATTGGGCCGGATCTCTATGATCTGATTATCTTGAACGTCGACCTCCAGACCGCACGTAGCTTCACAAATTGCGCAAAATGTTTTTTTTGTAGTGATGTTAGATTTATTCATCGCGTATGGAATCTCTTTTTATTTTGCAGTTAAAACTCGTAAAACATGTTCAAGCTGATGTAGAACATTGAATTATGTTGCATCTGTACCAGTCGTTACAGTGGCATATTTGTCCATTATTTGATGATTATTCTTGACACTAATAAGGCACTTGAAAAGGACACCCTATATTGCAAGACCGTTGCTGGCAGGGATGCCAGCGTCGAACTATAGGGATATATTTATGTGTGTCTTGAAATATAGGGTGTCCTTTTCAAGTGGTATTTATGCGTGTCCTGAAATAAAGGGGAGTCTTTTCAAATGACCCGGTAGCAAGCCCTTATACTGAATGGGGTTTCACTTTAATAAGAAAGGTCGTATCGGCTTCAAAAACAACTTCGTTGTGCTGGTTGATCAGCTGTCCGTGGCTAGTGACTATACCTCTATCCGCTTTACTTTTTGATCGCCTGGCGATTTGAATACGGTCTTGAAAGCTTACTACATCTTCGGCAAACAGAGGCTTAATCATGCGCAATTTATCAAAACCTAAACCGGCAATTACTTGCGGTTCTAGCCCTGGCGTCATAAACCCCCCTAGCTTTGACATGATCGCGAATATATGGGCAGAGCATGCGCTAATGTCACCAAAAACAGAATTTTTAGCAGCCTCTTCGTCGAGGTGAAAATCTTGTGGATCCCATTCAGCCGCAAAATCAATGATTTCTTTTTTACTAACGCGGCATTTCGGGCTGGTTAAGATTAAGCCTGGATAAAAATCCTCGAAGTACATGGGTTTTAACATTGTATCTACTCTCATCGCAGTCATTGAGCTTACTACCGAGGCTTTTGAAGAGAATCCTCTTTATTTCAAGACCGTTGCTGGCAAGGATGCCAGCGTCGAACGATAGGGACATCTTTATGTGTGTCTTGAAATAAAGAGGATTCTTTTCAAATGCCTTATTATGCGTTAATAAGTCTCGGGTTTCGGTTAGGGCTATCACCTGGATTAATAGGGTTTTAGCTTAAATAGCGCGGCGCCTTATAGCGATGCCAAAGCTTACGTCAGGGCTGCTCTTTATCAGAATGTCTTCGGAAAAATAAAAGTCAATGGAGGTCATTGAACTTAAACGATAACTGCCGCCGACGACGAGCTGCCCACCGGTTTTGCCGATCTCCCTCGTACTACTATTGTAAAAGTTAGAGTGCAATTCAACTTGCAGTTTTATAGAGGTATTTGGGTAGAGGCGCCAATTTACTCCTGAGTTACCAAAGTAGACCCATTCTTTTCTGAATTTGTTCAAAAGCCCTTGGTCCGACATCCACAAAATTCCTGCTGAGCCATGCCACGCCAGTCTGGGAAAGTGTTTAAATGAGGATTGCATAATCGATAAATGGGTAGATATGTCGGTGGAGCCCGAACCGGTTAGATTCGACTCGTCTCCAGTAGGTATTTTAATTCCAACTTGGACGGTCCCGTGCCTCAGAGCATTTGATCGACTTAAGATTTTCAATTGTTGTTGGTAGTGAATTTGCAAATCGCCGATTCCGCGGGCATTGCCGTCGATCTTTAGAAGTTCTTGTCCATCGCGTTGATACTTGTAAAGCAGTTCGTTAGTCGGACGAATGTCTCGATTACCGTTAGGCAGGTTGAATCCATCGTGCCAGCTCTCTATTGCTGAATCAGTAAATCCATTGTTGTGTGAGATATAAGGTAAGCTGATCGAGACTTCGCTGCTATGAGTTAGTCCAAATCTCACTGCAATTTCTGACCGAAATATTTCACTGTCGAGTACCAAAGATTCTCCTTTAGGATCATTAGATTGTTGGTATTTCTCGGCGGCTGAAAAAGAAAGGTTCTGGCTGCTAACGCTCATTAATTCAGCATTGAGTCGCCATTGGATATGATTTTTTTTCGTGACTCTAGGGCTGTTAATACTAGGAAGGCCATAAATTTGAATCAGTGGATTACGGTTTGATGTGGCTAAAGGTTCGGTGTGCCAAGGCATATCCGCAGCGGGGTTCGTCAGGGGGACACTTTGATTGGCCTGTACAGTATTTCCAAGTGAACATAACAGCGCAAATGAAAGTGCCAAGTTGCTCGACAGTCGAATGGAGAACTTGATTGTTCTGTGAAAGCCAAAGCATGAAATCTTTATTACCATAATTTTAATGAGTTGGTTAAATGAAGAAGCTAAATGCCATCGTTTTTATCGGTTTGTGATAATAGCATTATGCTAACCTTTGGGCCGTAACTTTAGTACAATCCAGTGCAATCAGTGATTACTAGAACAGAGCTAGCGTAGGTATAAATATGAGCGATGGATTGACACATCTTAATGCAACGGGCGAAGTTCATATGGTGGACGTTTCCACTAAGTCCGAAACATTAAGAGTTGCTACGGCGTCCGCCCGAGTTCGTATGGGAAAGCTGGCATTAAAGCAGCTTCGTGAAGGTAATAATAAAAAGGGTGATGTGCTTGCGGTCGCCCGAATTGCTGGCATACAAGCGGCAAAGAAATGTAGCGATTTGATTCCTTTATGTCACCCTTTAATGTTGTCATCGGTCGAGCTTGAAATTAACATTGGTAGCGGTTTCGATGTTGATGACGCTAGAAATGGTGTCGATAGAGACGGGAAAGATAGC
>JAJRPK010000088.1 GCA_024280785.1 Gammaproteobacteria bacterium | reverse complement strand
TTATTTTTAATATGATACTTACTGATTATTCGTTGAACGGTCGCTTGGATCGATCATGGAAAAAATAAACATTTAAAAGATAGGATATTCAATGACTAGTTCTTTCCCTTTTTTGTCCTCTCCGCTAACTAACGGTAAATTACAGTTAAAAAATCGTATGGTGATGTCGCCCATGACGACATCCTACGCCAATGCCGATCAAACACCCAGCCAAAGATTAACTGACCATTTTGTCGAGCGTGCAAAAGGCGGTGTAGGGCTTATTACCGTTGAGTTGGTAACGGTTGATACTGAACATCGCTACTTGCCCAATTCGATGACCTTGGGTGACGATCAATATATAGAGGGTCATAGACGTTTGGTCGACGCGATTCATCAACACGATTGTAAAGTCCAACCGCAAATTAGTCATACTGGGCCAGAGAGCATCGCACCTATGTCAGGTGGTCAGACTTTGGGGCCATCGATTAATATCGCCCCGGTATGGGGGTGGCCAAGTCGTGAATTGACAGTCGACGAGCTAGCTGAAATCGCTATCCAATATGGTGAGGCAGCTAGACGAGTAAGAGAGGCTGGTTACGACGGTATGGAGCTGCATGCCGCGCATTGTTATAACTTGCTCGGTTCCTTTATTTCTCCCCTTCGTAATAAGCGTTCGGATGAATACTCGGCGCATGGCAAGGAGCGGAAAACCCGTTTTTTGCTTGAAGTGTTAGAGCAAGTAAAAGCGAGAGCCGGGGGCGACTTACCTATAACACTGAGCATCTCTGGTTACGAGCGCTATCCGGGGGGGCGAACCTTAGAAGATACCCAGCTAATTGCTCCTATGTTAGTAGCCGCAGGCGTCGATTGTTTTAGAGTGAGTGGTGGTGTCAGCGATAATTTGGTCACAGGAATGGTTAACAGCAGCGAATACGGCTATGCCGTTAATGTGGCTCAAGCCGAGGCGATAAAAAATGTGGTTGACGTGCCGGTGATGGTCGTCGGTCGGATCCATGATCCCGAAGTCGCCGAAGATATTATCGCTAATGGCCAAGCCGATCTTATTGCTATGGCGAGGCCATTGTTAGCCGATCCCTATTTTCCGAAAAAAGTTTTAGCCGGTACTCCCGAACGAATTCGTCGCTGTATTTCTTGCGAGAACTGTATCGATTCACAAGCTCATCAGGCTAATCTTGCCTGCGCAGTCAATCCTCTTTCTGGTCGAGAAGGTGAGTTGTCCTTTGCCCGTAGCGGCAAAAAAGTCGTCGTTGTCGGCGGCGGTACTGGCGGGCTAGAGGCGGCGCGATTGGCAGCAGAGGCCGGGCACCGAGTAGTGCTGATGGAAAAGCAGCGATCCTTAGGTGGCTCACTGACTTTAGCGTCAACGGTTCACAGTGATAACGAGCGGTTTTTACGTTGGTTATTAGCCGAGGTCAAGCGCCTGCCCATCGACGTACGCACAGCAACGGAAGCCAGTGTCGGCAGTATACGGGCAGAAAACCCCGATGCGGTGATTGTTGCAACGGGCGCGGTAGTTGAAACTCCCGATATACCGGGGGTGGAACAGCAACATGTTCTAACGGGTGCATTACTACGCCAAGTTGCTGCAGGTGTCCTAAAAGACGATCAAGCTTTTCGTTTGCCCCGCTGGCAGCAAACGTTGGTTAATTCTTTAGTTCAACCCCTTCAGCCATTGATGACGCCTGGGCTGTTGCGTCGCGTCAGTCGCTGGTGGATGCCGGTAGGGCGAGAGGTAGTGATCGTTGGGGCTGATCTGGTGGCGCTTGAGCTGGCCGAGTTTTTAGCCGAGCGCGGGAGACGAGTTCATGTGTTAGAGAGCGGCCGAAAGATTGCTCCCGAAGTTGGCAATAAACGGCGAAAAGAACATATGGATCGATTCGACAAATTAAAAATCACGTTGAACTCGTCAGTAGATATTGTTCGTATTGAAAAGAGCGCTGTTGTCATAGAGGTCAATGGTGCTACAGCGATCAATGGTGCCGCAGCGCTCAATGATGACATAGCGATTAACGATGCCGAGCGAAGAATTCATGGCGATAGTATTATTGTGGCGGGCAATGTTGTTGCTAATACTGTCTTGGCCGACGAGCTAGAAAATGCTGGCATGGTCACCTATGCGATTGGCGATTGTACGGGTCTGGGGCTTATAGCTAAAGCAGTTCGTACTGCGGCTGAAGCGGTGAGCCAATTGTAATTTGAGAAATGCTGCCGATGCTGCTATAGAGTTGCTTCGCTATTCATTTTCCGGGTAGTAAGCGTTCTTATACTTTTTTTAGACTTATTGTTTTTATTCCAAACTCCTGCCCCCAAACTCCTGCCCCCAAACTCCTGCCCCCAAACTCCGAGAAGAAAGTGGAGTCTGGTGTGGGCCGTTTAATGCCGCAAGAATGGTCGCATGGCGCGACACTAGACGGCGAACGCGGTTTAAAAGCGGGCGAAGAAGGGGGTTCATTGTGGTTGGTCGACTTGATTTGCCCGTTTGCCACGTCAGAGAATAAATTGATTGAAAAATATTTGGGTGACTTAATGCAAAGTGCGTTTGCGGGTAAGCCGTTTAAATTTCACCATACGGATTTTGAGACGGGCAAGCGTAAGGTCATGGAATTGAAGGGAGTTTAGTTGCTATTGATAATAGGGTAATGGGCTCACTGGGCAATGGTTACTATTCGATCGGAGTTTAAAATTAATTGAAAAACATATTGACTCTGTTTGTAAGTATTTAGTATTGTCATTATCACTGTATAAGGGAATTGAGTATAATAAAATTTTGAAAAGGGTATTTTATATTTTTTGTCTTTTAGATGGGTAGTTATTACTACTCAACGTCACTCAATGTTTTTGTATAAAGCCCTGCCCGCAGAATATAAGACAGTAATAAAACTATATAAATAGTCTATCAAAGCGAGTTGTGTAAAAAGTCGTCATGTAATAAAGTAGTTGCAAAAGGTTTTACGGAAAAGAGCTACGCATTAAAATAAATTGTAGTGCGCATGAGATGCAAGTAGTAGAGATAGGTTTTTTATGCACTTTGCACAAGCAGTTAATGGCTTAGTCACCGCTTTTCTTATCTTGATAGCGGGTCGTAGTGGCGGTAATGCCAGTAGTACGCGATCTCTCGCACGAAATAATTCCCTTATACAATTTAGTGGCAGCAACGCAGCGGCGATTACATTGCGCAGCCGATTTTTTATCGCCTGTTGTAATCCACTCTTATGCTGTCAGTTTGTTGAATGGGGCCATCATGATTAGTGTGATTGTTGTTCAATAGAAATAAATATGTGAGCAACTTGGTTGAAGGGGGTAGTGGTGGCGACGGGTGAGCAGCTGGGCTGAGAGTAAAGAGAAGTCTTTTTTTAGAGTGAACTTCTTTCCGGAGGCAGGTTTGTTTTCTGTTGGTGTTTTTTATACGCGTTGGGTGTAGGAGTTTTGGTGGTAAGTGAAGGTAATGCTTAGCAATTTTTCCAGTTTTTTTTTGATTATTTTTGCTGCTGCACATTTATGTTGCTATGCAGAAATTATCTCTGTGGAAAAAAATAGAAAATCATTTCAGGATGGCCACAATCCTCATGAAGTTAAGTTTATTCGAAATTATGGGTCAACCGGGACGCAGATTAGGTACCCTAGTGAGTATGTTAAATTCTATGGTGATAAAGATCCAATCGACGGTTCATACAATTTTATTTCTTTTGAATTACCGAGTCACCTATTGATGGTCTTTCGAGATTTTATTGAAGAGGACCCAGAGCTTTTCCCTCGATTATATGTCTCTGTTCATGGATCGCAACGAAATGGAGTTTTAGAGGCGTTAAAAGTTGATAAAAACGGCATCCCGCAAATTGTTTTGGGCCGTAGTCTCCGTAAAAATATCGATTTTGATTTAATTAGTTTTCAACGACTCGATAATCAAGATCAGACAGGGCCGATTTCAATTTTGATTCCGGAAAAGGGTGAGCGATATAGAGAATTACATATGCTGTGCCCGTTTTTAGATGTTAAGAATAAACAATTTTCATGCTTTGTTAGTTCAGCATTAAGTCAGTACCTAATAATAAACTATCAGTTACCGATGGTATACCTTAGGTATTGGCACGAGTTTGATAATGCTTTTCACGATTTTATTTCTCAATGGGTGATTAAGGTAGTTGATCTAGAAGGCGATAATTCAAAAGACCATTAAATATGCAAGATTGAAAAATAAGTATAGGGAGCAACTATGTCGACAGTAGAAGAAAATTTAGCAATTCTCCAACAGCTACTAGCAAATAACCGTACGCTTTATTATCTCGAATATAGTGCTCTGACCGGTAGTGACCAAGCGAATGAGCAGGCGATGATCTCTAATTTTTCTGGTGCTATCGGTGGTGCTGCACTATGGGCTAATTATCGAGTTGCAGAAGAAGCTTCTTCTGCAGGATTGACTGTTCTACCAATTAAGGATTTTTCGATTGTAGTAGCAAACTTTCATTTTGCTGCAGTCCAAAAAAGCCAGATGGAGGGAGGCGGTGGTATTTTGACTGATCTACAAGCTGCCGAGGCAGCACATGATGCCTGGGTTAGCGTGGGATTAGGTGATTATTCCATACCCGGTGCAGCGAGACGCGGGGACACTCACTTTTGCCTGAAAATATTGTAAATTATTGTTTTACTAAATTTAAAAGTGAGTGCCCCGGTTTTTTGTTATTGACGCCCGAACGTTAGCGTTTGATGTTGCTTTTGAGCAAAGTGATCTAGCGGGAGGGCCCTTTGATTTAATGACGGTGTCTTCGC
>JAJRPK010000087.1 GCA_024280785.1 Gammaproteobacteria bacterium | reverse complement strand
GCCGTTAACAACTTGTCGCGTTGCTTTTGCTCTTGAAGCAAATGAGTCAGTAATTGCCGATATGCTCGTACTGCTCTGCTTTCAGATTCAAATTGTGACGGGACTTTACCTTGCTTGCTTGCGTCACGCAGCCGCGTATCAACAGGAACCGCCGAACGCCATAAGTGTTCTGAATACTGTTTTCTTAAGGTGTTCAAAGAAGATGTGGACGCTTGTGTACGACGATCAAACATCGTCGGCACAATCGTATAGGATAAGGGCTGCGAACGGGCTTTTTGAATCATAAGTAATGTGCGTGTCATTCGCTCCAATCCCTTGAGTGCCAAAAATTCTGTTTGTACAGGAATAATAAGTTTTTCACAGGCCGCTAGAGCATTAATCATTAGCACACCTAAGACCGGTGGACAATCGAGTAACACGTAATCGTATTTGCCATCGATGACTTTCATCGCTTTACCAACTCGCAAACCCATGCCATCTTTACCGGTCATCTGTCTCTCTACCGTTGCCAACGCGGGTGACGTTGGAATTAAACTCAAACCCGGAACGCTGGTACTCGTGACTAAGGCTTGCACATCGTCTGCGACGGTCAAACCATCGCCCTGAAACAGCTGATAACTACTGGCACTTAATGAATCCGGGTCATAACCAAAGTAGCTCGTTAAAGAACCGTGTGGGTCAAGGTCAAGCAGTAGCACCTTATAACCTTGCTCAACCAATAAACCACCTAAGCAAACAGTCGACGTTGTTTTACCAACTCCACCTTTTTGATTGGCAACCGCCCATACTCGCACGCTAATACTCCTAAGTTCTCAACATCAATAAATAAGTTAACTTATGCAAACCTGCTGCACAAATGTCACACGGTCTAACGCAACACGATATTATTTTTTTGTCCAAAACAATACCGATGCCGCACATGCAACTTTAGTCCAAGTCAATAAAACGGTTACCCATTTAACTAACGCCAAATCATGCACACGAAAACAATTTAAAAGAAACTCTTTGTGATGGGACGGCAGTGTCTAACAGACACGCCTGAAGTTCAAGGCAATAACAAAAATAATTAAGTAAATTAGCTTGTTAAGAAATTACAAGGCGAAATGCGTCATTGAAAAAGCTGTTTTGAAATGCTTAATAAATAACCGAAAGACAGCAAATATTTATGCCAATTGAAAGCTAAAACATTTACCCGGTATCTTGGGTAAAGAGTAAAACACCATCGTTTAATTCGATACGCTTAACCCCTTCTGTAGTTTCAGACTCTGTTAAATTTTTAGTTTCTTGATTGGCACTATCGTCGCCAAGCTGCTCGTCGACTAAAGCAGTTACTAACTCATCAGGGCTTTCCCGCCGCTGCTTCTGAGTACCTGCTCCACTCGTTGGTGATGATTGGTTCATACGTAAGAGCCATGCCTCTGCTTGCTGTCTGGGAGTTAGGGGTCGTTTCTTTTCGGTTTTCACTTCAAGCACCTCAGCCGTTACCTCAGGGACAATCAGCTTTTCTTCTACCTCCAACTCAACCTCTTCCACTTGTTCGCCATTAGGCCGTAATTCTTCTCGTGTCGACACCATAAGAACAATACGCCTATTCTTGGCCCTGCCCTCCTCGGTTCGATTAGTAGCACTGGGTTGGTGCTCTCCATATCCAATTGCCGCAAGTCGTTGTGGCTCGATTCCCTGTGACGCCATCAATCGCACCACCGCGCTCGCGCGCGCGGACGACAACTCCCAATTTGAAGCAAAGAGCGATGTTGCAATAGGAATGTTATCGGTAAACCCTTCGACCCGAACAACATTTTTATGCTCAAACAAAGCCTCGCTAAGCTCACCGATAATTGATTCAGCCAGGTTATTAAGCGTGGCACCTCCGCTGTCAAATAATATCGCCGAAGGTAATTCAATGTGTAACCAGCGCTCATCTCCGGTAACGGTAATGAGCTCATTTTCAATGAGTGACTGAAAACTTTGTTCCAATTGCTCGCTAATACGAACGAAGGTCTCCGGGACCTCATTCGCATCATTGCCAGGCCTGTCCTGCAGGGCATGGCCATCGAGATCGATAGGAGTGAGTGTGTGAGATAACTGCGGTTCGCCTTCGGACATTATTTCGCTCAATTCAACCGACGAGTTAAAGGCGTATTTAAAGGTGTTCGATAAAACGCGATATTTCGACTCAGATACTTGCGAAATGGAATACATCACCACAAAAAATGCCATCAGCAGCGTCATAAAATCAGCATAGGATACCAACCATCTGTCCTGATTAATGGCATTGTGCGAGTCATCCCCAATCGGGTCCCCTCCCCGTAAACCTCGACTTTGGTATCCACGCCTAATCACATGTGGCTCCGATAAAATATGGATAAATCACGGACAAAAACTGGCTCTAACGGAGTGAAACAATACAAAGAGATAGAGATAGGCGTTAATTTAGACATCCTCAAAAAAACCTTTCAGTTTCTCTGCAATGGATTTGGGGTTTTCGCCGTCTGCAATAGCCATCAATCCTTCAATAATCATTTCTCGAACATGGGACTCATGACGAGTGTAAGCAATTAGCTTATTTGCAACAGGCAGTAACAGTAGATTAGCGATGCCCACACCATAGATAGTGGCGATAAATGCTACGGCGATCCCGCTACCCAGCATGATGGGGTCCGAGAGGTTTCCCATCACATTAATCAAGCCCATGACCGCGCCGATAATCCCTATCGTCGGTGCATAACCTCCCATTGATTCATAAACCTTAGCCGCGTCAATATTGCGCCGTTCTGTACTAAAAAGTTCGAGCTCCATCACACTGCGGATATGTTCTGGCGGATTACCGTCGACCAGTAACTGTAAGCCTTTTTTCGCAAACGGGTTCAGCTCTTTAACCGCAACAGCCTCTAAACCTAGCAGCCCGCCACGCCTCGCAACATTGGCCCAGCGAACAATTTTTTCGAGCTCGACTTCAAAACTGATGGTCGGGGGGCGAAAAACCCAAATAAACATCCTCATCGCTCTGCCAAAGACTGATTTAGGTGTCTGCAAGACAGCGGCGCCAAAGGTTCCGCCTAAGACAATCAACGCAGCAGGAGCATTAAACAGAGAACCTAACTGACCGCCCTCAAGAAAATTACCGCCGATAATAGCGGCGAATCCGATAGCAACTCCAATGACACTAAGAATATCCACGATGGTTTACCGGCAGCTCCTATGAATCGTTTTTGGGAGAGAAATGACTCGAAGAAGCGGACTCGCGATCACTATAGACCAGCTTTAATTTAACCACCGGGCGATTGGCTTTACCGTTTGGATTACCGTTTGGATTACCGTTTGGATCGTCGTTTGGATCATCAAAACTACGACCTTCATCAGGGCCATAGGGACAGCCGTTGGACATATCGACGAACTGTGACCCACTGCCGCCGGTTCCACTCGCGCAAAGAACCGGCACATCACTAGCGGCGAGTAACCGCTCAAACTCCGCATCGGCCAAATCCGAATAATTACGACGCATCTGAATGACATTACCCACCTGGCGGTGTGGTTTTATTGGCGCGTCAACCAAGCGACGAGCGTGCGCTAACAACTGGTGGGTCTCGGCAAAAAGCCATTGATCCACGGCTTTGGCCACGCCTTCAACCTCAGATAAACTATCTTCGCTAATAGTATTCGGCGTAACAGCCTGTTGGGCCGATGATGATGCCTGAGCACGGCATAAGCTTTCCTCTACATCGTCCAGCATCACTGCAACGCTATCCTTCGCTGCTTTGCTCTTTGTATACACCAGCACATTTACGGCCTTAATGAGGCGCTTTATACGCTCCTCAAGCTGACATTGCCACCAATGCGCTGACTGGGGTGAAATCTGATCCATTGCTACAACCTTCTTGTTCCTCTGCCTGACCCACCAGGGCCCAAAACGAGAGAATCGACTTAAAATTCAAGACGCTTCTGCTGATCAAAAGCCAGTAGCTCAATCAGTGTTAGCGCGCAGTAGCTTTAAGTCTAGAAGAAGGCTGGCAACTAGCCAGTCTAAAGAAGATATAAAAAACGAGGATTTTCAAGCAATTACAAAATTTCTGCCTACACAGCTAGGTAAGTACGGTATTCCATTAGCAAAGCCTGCAACAGCAGAGAATTCCGCGATGATTACGTCGCTAGCTTTCATCGAGCAACTTAGCGCGTAATTTTAACGCCGCCTGCCTGTGCAACTGGCTAACACGGGATTCACTGACCCCCAACACCTTACCTATTTCTTTTAAATTTAGCTCGTCCTGATAGTATAAACTCAGCAGCAGCTGATCGCGTTCAGGCAGCTCGCCAATCGCCTCGGCTAACCGTTTTCGTTCATCGCTCTGTTCATGGATCTGCTCGGGGCTCGGTGCAGAATCGGAATAGAGTTCGGCGCGGGACTGACCTTCTTCTGCTCCTGCCGGCTCGTCAAAGCTGTATAGTCGAGCACTGACTGTATGCCGTGCCATAGTCTGGTAATCTTGGACAGAGATCTCCATTTGTTCGGCGACTTCGAGATCTGTAGGCGCTCTTTCTAATTTCGCTTCAACCTGTTGATAAGCTTTTGCTTGCAATCGGGCATTTCGGTGGATGGAGCGTGGCGACCAGTCCCCCCGACGCATTTCATCTAGCATCGCTCCTCGAATTCGAATTCCGGCGAAGGTTTCAAAACTCGCGCCTTTGCTGGCATCGTATTTATTCGCGGCCTCAAGTAAGCCTTCTAGCCCCGATTGAATGAGATCATCCACTAAAACATTATCGGGGAGGCGAGCCAACAAATGATGGGCAATACGCTTAACCAAAGGCGCATGTAATTCGACCAGCTCTACAGCATTTGGCCCATTAGTTGGATAGGGTTGATTCGAGCGCGGCATAAGCGTTTAACTGAGTGACCACGGGAACATAGAAAACTTCCGAGCTTGACCTTTAAAGAAAATAATTAATCAATGAGTATCGACAATCAATCACAACCAAAGTTACCGTCCACTGTTAACTAATTGTTCAACAAAAAACTGCAAATGGCCACTTGGTGTAGATGCCACTCTCCACTCTAAAACTTTTTTTGCTAAACGCATAAAAGCTTTCGCGGCGTCGCTTTTAGGGTAGACATCCAACACCGCTTTTTGCTTTCTCACCGCTTTGCGGACAAATTCATCATACGGAATATCGCCCTCGTATCGTAGCATGACATCCAAAAACTTGTCGGTTGTCGACATTAACCGCCGGTAAAGTGCTATGCCTTCTTTATCGCTTTGAGTTTGATTCACTAAAATTCTAAAAGTATCTATGCCGTAATTTTTATTTAACACTTTAATGAGCGCGTAGGCGTCAGTTATCGACGACGGTTCATCACAAACAACAACTAACACCTCCTGAGAGGCGCGAATAAAACTCAACACAGAGTCGGATATTCCAGCGGCAGTATCGACAATGAGAACATCGATGTTGTCTGCCATATCGCTAAAGGCCTGAATCAAACCTGCATGCTCTTGTTGCCCCAGCCGCACCATGGACTGCGTCCCCGAACTCGCGGGGATGATTTGAATGCCCTGTGGCCCCGTCAGCATAATATCTTGTAAATCGCAGCTCCCCGCCAATACTTCTTCGAGGTTGCGTTCGGCTTTTAGCCCCAGTAATACATCGATATTCGCCAACCCCAAGTCAGCATCTAGCAATAATACACGCTGCTTTAATTGCGCCAGAGCAATACTTAAATTGATCGACACATTGGTTTTACCCACTCCACCCTTGCCACCAGTCACAGCGATAACTCTAACTACGCGACCAACCGACGACCCCGAGTGAGAGGTATTCTTGCCCGAATGGCTGGTTGACGAAGTTGAAGACTGAAATTGATTAACCAACATAAATACCTAAAAGTGAAAACGACCGAGACGGCGATAGAAAATTACTGACGGTATTCTAGCTAGTTGCCAGTGCAGTTGCATCCTCGACATGTATATTTAATGTCGGAACAATAACATCCTCATCCCGACCACTTACAGCGCTGCCTTTCACTAAACGCTCTAATACAGACTGGGATCGCGCCAACTCAATATATTTAGGCAATAAAACGCCGCTGCTAAGATAATTAACTGTCAAACGCTGTTTCATTAAAACAGTGAGCACTTCGCCTAGCGAGGGTGATTGGTCGACATGACTTAAAATACAACCAACACAGTTTTGGCGACGGTACTCCAATACGGTCCGCGAAAGCCAGCGACTTTCACCTGTCGCGGGCAGCACCAACAAGCTTTTAATAGGCGTTGCCAAGTCTACCAGTTGCTGTAGTTGAGTTTCAGCCTTAACATTTTCATCGGACAGACCTGCTGTATCGATAAGAATGAGCCGACGCCTCGCGCACTGTTTAATTCGTTCATCTAGCGAGTGATTTTCGTCAACGATAAATACTGGCACCTTGGTAATATTAGAAAAACTGTCCAACCGCGATTGTCCACCGGTAGCACGCTGATCATACTCAATAATGGCAACATCCGCTGCTGAGTACTCCAGCACCCAGCGCGCCGCTAATTTTGCTATCGCCGAAGACTTTCCTGCCCCGCTTGGCCCGACTAAAGCAAAGATACCTCCAGCCGCAACAACATCAGAACCAGCAACGGGCAACATAGCCTCTAAACGACTTAGGCATTGCTGCCACGCAGGATCCACTTTACTTGTCGGGTCAACACTTTTACCTTCTTTTTTACTGGCGGTGGTACTGTCAACCGCTGCCTTCAAAGACAAGTTCTGAACCAGTGTCTTCGCGATAGTAAGTGGCAAACCCATCTGTAGCATTCGATTAATGAATAAGTACTGTACCGGATTTGGCAATTCAGACTCTGTCGGTGCTATTTGCGCCAACTTGCTTTCAAGCATTTGCCGTACTTGTTGTAATTCAGTTTGCAGACTTTCAAAAGCTTTCGCATCGCCTACAGGATTATTAAATTCACCAATACTTTTTGCCAAGCGCGATGCTGCAGACCCGGCGGGCGAAGAGTTACCAGCCTCCGAGCTAGCAGTATTGTACGACTGATCCGACGGCAATGAGACTCCTTGCGATGACGTCCCTATCGACCGAGAAGACTTGGTTTTTTCCTCTGTCACTGCCGTATTCTCGATAGAGACCTTATCTTCCGATGCCCTATCACTAGCTTGTGTAGCGGCCAATTTGGAAGCATCCACTGGTTGCTCACGGCTTACCCGACGGCGGTCACTGCTTCGACGATCACTATGCAAAGCTTGAAAGTTATCCGTCGATGGTTCAACACCCGACGGGAGTCCAATAACCTCTACCCCCTCAGACACCTTCCTCGATGACAGCAATATCGCATCTGGCCCTAACTGTTCGCCTAACAGACGGAGCGCCTGACTCATGTTCGACGCGGTAAAGCGCTGCTCACGCGGACTTGGCTGTTGCATTGAAATTCCCCTATCACATTACTTTTTCTTTGACCGGCCACTTAAGCCGGATAGATCACTACTTGTTAAACTCATCATTTCCAATTATCGCATGCTACTCAAACCTTAAAAAAAATAAAACCAGCCTAACAATTACTATATGTTTGAACCATAAATGCCTATCCACACCCGAAAATAAACCTGTTGTTAGCCTGCCGTGGCTTCTATAGTAACCTGCTTGTCATCAGGTATTTCATTATATGAAAGGACGTGCAATGCAAAAGCACTAAAACGTACAAACTTAGCCAGCACCGGTCGTAGCGGAGCAGCAACTAACAGCACCGCTGGACTACCCTTTACTTCTTGACCTTGGGCACATTCATTAATCGATCGCTGTAACTGCTCAGCCAAGCCAGGCTCTAAGGTCATATCTCCACCCAATTGTGAAGATACAGTTTGCAGCAACATTTGCTCCATCGCAGGTGCCAGTGTAATCACCGGTAAATTTGGCGCACCTTCATAAATCTCGTAAATAATAGAGCGCGCCAACGCTATCCGAACGCTTTCGGTTAACTGCATAGGATCCTGATTGACCGCCATATTAGAAACCAGGGCTTCTGCGATTGTTCTAAAGTCTCGCACCGGAACTTTTTCTAGCAATAAATTTTTTAGAACTTTAAGCAAGATACTCATGGATACCGTTTCCGGTACTAAAATTTCAGCAAGCTTTGGCGCATGTCGCGCCAACCGATCGAGCATTTGCTGCGCTTCTTCATGCCCCAGCAATTCATGAACATGCTTTTGTAATACCTGATTCATGTGAGTAGCAACCACTGTACTTGCATCGACGACGGTATAACCCAATGTTTGAGCGTGGTCTTTTATGCCGTCATCTATCCACTGTGCGTCTAAACCAAAGGCGGGGTCTTTTACCGCTAATCCTTCTATCGTGCCAAATACCTGACCAGGATTAATCGCTAAATGCCGATCGGAGTATACCTCTGACTCTCCTACCGTAACGCCCATAAGCGAAATACGATAACCGTTAGGTTGTAGTTCAAGGTTGTCCCGAATATGTACGGCCGGTATTAAAAATCCAATTTCCTGCGACAGTTTTTTTCTAATACCCTTTATACGACCGAGTAATTCTCCCGTCTGATTTTTGTCCACCATGGGTATCAAACGGTAACCAACTTCGAGTCCGATAATATCCACTGGAGCCACATCGTCCCAACCCAGTTCACTGGTAGGTATCTGGGCTTCTTGCGCTTGCACTTCCGCTTGCTGCTGTTCACGCTCAACCAACATTTGATCGCTAGTCGTATTTTTTTGATAGATATAGTAACTACCCGCCGCACAAACAACAGCAAGTGATAAAAAGGCGAAGTGCGGCATGCCGGGAATCACACCCATGACCGTAAGTATTCCCGCAGTCACTGCCAATGCTTTAGGCGAGGAAAACATTTGGTTAAAAACCTGCTCACCCATGTCGTTTTCACTGTTGACACGCGTGACCATAATCGCCGCCGAAGTCGATAGTAACAGTGAAGGAATTTGTGCAACCAAACCATCACCAATAGTCAGCAATGTGTAAACTTCCATTGCCCGCACGAACTCCAGATCGTGCTGCAACATCCCGACACCCAAGCCGCCAATAAGGTTCATTATTAAAATTAAGATACCGGCCACAGCATCACCGCGAACAAACTTGCTGGCGCCGTCCATCGAACCGTAAAAGTCGGCTTCACTACTGATTTCTTCGCGCCTTAATTTCGCTTCATCCTGAGTCAATATGCCAGCGTTTAAGTCGGCATCAATTGCCATCTGCTTACCCGGCATAGCATCGAGCGTAAACCTTGCGCTAACCTCTGATATTCTGCCTGCTCCCTTGGTTACCACAACAAAGTTGATAATCATCAAGATCAAAAAGACGACGATACCTACGGCATAGTTACCACCGATAACGACCTCTCCAAAGGCCTGAATAACTTTTCCTGCCGCGTCTGGGCCGGTATGCCCGTCTAGCAACACAACCCGCGTAGACGCCACGTTTAGCGCTAATCTGAGCAAAGTAGCCACTAACAAAATAGTGGGGAACACGGCGAAGTCCAGCGGCCGCAGTGAATAGACAGACACCAACAAAACGACGATAGAAAGAGCAATGTTGAATGAGAATAAGGTATCGAGAATAAACGGTGGAATAGGCAAGATCATCATGCCTAATAATGTCAGCAGCAATAGAGGTATGCCTAGATTGCCCTGAACGGCAGCCGTTACATTTGGAAGTGTTTGTTCCGCCACTTATACCATCCTGCTGTTATTAATTAAATCAATAACCAAACCGAGATTTATCATAAACGTCAATAATCACCCATTAATCACTACAATGACTCGCAAAAACCCGTGAATAGCCACCGTTTTTTGACACAAATGCCACTACCCATCAGGAATAGCAAGAAACAAACCAAGTTTGCTAATCTACGTCAAAGAAGGGAAAAATACGAAAGGGATCACGAAAAGTTATTAGTTAAGTACTTTCGGCAGGCATAAATTTAAAATGCGTCGCGCGATTTCAAACGATCACAGCTAAGGGGCCACAATTACGAATGAGGAATTAAGAGGCAGGCTCGCTTATGGCGGTATTTTACCGTCCGAATCAAATAGAAGCTCGTCAGGAAGATCTAGCTTACTGTCGGCCGTCCGGGACTGCGAATCACTTCTAGGCCTAGCGTAGCGATCGGTTCGAAGTTGATAGATATACGCCAGAATTTGTGCAACGGCAAGATAGAGCTTAGCGGGAATTTCCTCATCAATATCGGTGGTGAAGTAAATCGCTCTGGTCAATGTGGGTGATTGCAATAAGGGCACGTTATTGAGATTGGCAACCTCACGTATTTTCAACGCTATTTCATCGGCCCCCTTCGCCACTACCATCGGTGCTCCAGGCGCATCCATATCGTATTTTAAAGCGACCGAAAAATGTTCAGGGTTAGTGATAACAACATCGGCATCGGGCACAGAGGCCATCATGCGTGATTGCGCCATCTCTCTCTGCAACTGCCGAATGCGGCTTTTTATTTCTGGCTTACCTTCTGAATCTTTATGTTCGTCTTTGACTTGCTGCTTCGTCATCAGCATCTTTTGCGCGTTATCGTATACTTGGTACGGTACATCAATGGCCGCAATGATGATCGTAGCGGCACTCATTCCAATAGCTGACCAAATAATAATCCAGGCAGAGTGGATAATCGCCGCCTCTAATGTCTCTTGGCCAATCGACAGAATGTCTCCTTGCATTTGAAGTAGGATCAAGATAGCTACAATAACCACCAGCAAGAACTTGGCAACGGCTTTGCCAAGTTCAACCAGCGATTTCATCGAAAACATCCGTTTAAGTCCCGCCAAAGGGTTGAGGCGACTGATTTTTGGCATCAAAGCTTTGGACGATACCAACCAACCGCCTAGCGCTACGGATCCCAACGCACCCGCTAGCATCAACAGTACAAGAATTAATCCCAGAACATCTAACATATTAAAGATAGACGTCGACAACTGAGTGACCATCGCATGCGGGTCCGTCGCTGTTTGCCGATCAAAGTCAAAGTTGAACTTCATTACCGCCATAAACCGACTGCCCAGCGCTGAGCCGAAGGCCAGCAATGAAAATGCCCCCGTCATCAACAATAATGTTGTACCTAACTCTCTTGACCTAGCAACCTGCCCTTCTTCTCTGGCCTTTTCAAGCCTTTTAGGGGTCGCATCTTCGGTCTTTTCTTGTCCCGTCTCTTCTTCGGCCATATGTTTATCGGATTATAAATAAGTGTCGACTTTCCGGCGGTTTTGCCATATTCACAACACATTGATTAGTTAAAGCAAAATTAAAGCCAAAACCTATTTCTGTGTCATCGAACAGGTCATAGAACAGCTCATCGAATATGTCATTGGACACAATTGGGTCAAATATCACAAACCAGAACGGATTAGTGCGAAAAAATTTATTTCAATAGGTAATTCAGCAATAAGATCAACAACTCATCTTTAAACGCCTGAGTCTTTAGAAAGTCAGGATTATTAGCGACAGCTGCCTGTAAATTGCCGTGCAACGCTTGCCTCGCAACAATGCTGAGTAAGTCGATGTCGACGCTGCGTAAACGGTTTTTGTGGCGGGCGAGAAAGGTCGGAAACCACGTCTCCCAAGAAGGGTTACTTAACGACTGAGTCAGTTCGTCAACCTTATTGTGAACGTCCAAACTTTGCTGGTACTGCCGGTAAAAATCTGGACTCAACGTATACAATTGAATAATCTGTGCCACTTCATTATCAATAATTGCCGTTAGAGTAGCTTCTATAGATTCACGTGATAACGCCTGAATCAAAGTAAAGTTCTCAACCGCTTCGGCCGTAATTTTCTCTAATACCTGTTGATAAACATCGGCAAGAACCGCTTCTTTATTGGGAAAATATTGGTAAACCGATGCTATATTAACGCCAGCAACATCGGCGATACGCTGAGTAGTTAGTTTGTCAGAACCCTCACCCTCCAGGATTTTTAAGCAAGCCTCCCGAATGGCGCTGACCAGAATCAATGATCGGCTTTGTCTAGGTCGCTTACGGGGCTGGGGCAGAGAGTTTGATGGCATAGCCTTATTTTACGACAATTCATTGCTCTAGTTAATTTAACTTATGTCATAAGAGCGGGCTATAAAATGTAAGCCCTTTCCTCTCATGTCGAAAAACCAATTTTTATTTATTTAATATCAATGGCTTACATCAAGGTGTAGAAAGCCAAACGTCAGTTGTACCGCCAGCATAATAGACGTACTCTAGCTCCCTTAATAATTCCCGATCTCGACAGCCTAGCCTTAATTAAAATAGGCTTTCACTTTTTCGGACAGCAAATGCCCATAGAATTTTCATTTCATTAGAGACCCTGCTTTTATGTATTTTGATTTTGATTACTACTGGAAAGTTCTAAAACACGTCGCATCGCTTAAAGGCTGGAAAGGACGCAATAAAACACTATTTAAATTATTGATTTTGGTTCCGCTGGAAAGCGCTATTCACAGTATTTTCTTTTTGCTAGATTACGTTTTTTTCCCTAGTCTATGGACTCAAAAGGTAGTGCAACCCATTTTTGTTCTTGGCCATGCACGCAGTGGAACCACGCTAACCCATCGGCTACTGTCTGCTGACGGTGACAGGTTTAACGATTTTCTATATTGGGAAATGTTTTTTCCCTCACTGTTAGAAAAAAAAATTATTCGGTTTCTCGGAAAAATTGATCAAGACTGGTTTGGCGGCCCGATTAAAAAACGCTTGGTAAAACTTGATGACCAAATCTTTGGTCCCTACCGCCACATGCACTACATGAGTCTATGGGCATCTGAAGAAGACCAGTTTTCAATGCGTGCATCCTTTGTATCACAACAGTGGTCGCTAGAAGTACCAATGATGGATGTTATCGACATGTTTCACGTCGACAAAATGCCGGCTAAAAGAAAACGTTGGTTGCATCACTACAAGGAGATCGTTAAACGGCAGATACTTTTAAATGGCGGTGACAAAACCCATCTAAGTAAAAATCCTGTTATGTGCGGTTGGGTCGATTCGATTATCGAGACTTTCCCTGACGCAAAAATTCTGGTCATGATGCGTAACCCCCTGGAGTGTATACCTAGTGTGCTAAAGCTGGTTGAAGTTAGCTGGAAGGGTAAAAAATGGAATAAAGACGACTACGCAGCTTCACTGAATATATTAACCGACATTTCTTTTGAGACGTTTATTCACCCGAAAAAGATTCTCGCACAGCACAGCAACGTTCCTCAAATGGTGGTCGACTATAGAAAGATAACCACCGAACCTAGAGAGACCGTACTAAATATTTATAAGGCTCTTGGCTTAGATGTATCTGAAAGCTATGACCAATACTTACAGCAACAAGAAGAAAAAGAGCGAGGGCATAAAACCAGATTTGAATACAGCATTGATGACTACGATCAACTTTCTGCCGAACGCATAGAAAAGGAGCTTGACGATTTTTTTGATGACCACCAATGGCCCAAAACAACTGAGGCCGTTGAACCCTATGAGGATGCAGCAAGCGACGGCTAACAATACAGCTCTAACGCAAATCAATATTAAAACTCGCGATACGGGTTTGTATATTTTTAAACTTTTAAACCAAACTAATATAAGAGAGTAATCATGGGTGAATTAACAGGAAAAGTTGCACTTATAACCGGTGCAAGCCGTGGAATTGGCCGCGCCATCGCTACACGCTTTGCCGCCGAAGGCGCTGCCGTCGTCGTCGTTGCCTCACGCATGGGTGAACATGGAAAACTGCAAGGAACTCTAGAACAAACGGTCCTGGATATCGAAGCTGCAGGCGGAAAAGCCGCCGCCGTTGTATGTGACTTGACCGACGTCGAAGCGCGCAGTGATTTAATCGAACGAGCGAGTGCGGCGTTCGGCACTATAGACATCGTTGTAAATAATGCGGCCGGTTCGAAAATGACCTTTCCAAGTATGGCCACTACTCAAGAGCGAAGCTGGATGTTTGATTTAAACGTCAACGCACCAATCGACTTAGCCCAACAAGCACTTCCGGGGATGCGCGAACGGAAACAGGGTTGGATTCTCAACATCAGCAGCGCCACCTCCATACAACCCATAGTCCCTTACCGCGATGTCCCTGACGCAGCCTATGTCTGCGTTCCATACGGAGCCACTAAAGCCGCTCTCGATCGTTACACCATCGGACTAGCTCACGAAGTTTGCAGCGATAAAGTTTACATTAACGCCATGGGGCCTGAAGCCATTGTACTAACAGAGGGCGCCAGCTATGTTCGCGACATTGCACGGAAAAATCCCGACATGGTTGAACCGGTAGAAATGATGGCCGAAGCAGCTTTGGCGCTGTGCACCAACAGTCATGTCGGTCAAGTTACTTACAGTCGACGTTTTATCCATTCACAAGGCCGATCCGTTAAAAGCCTTGATGGAAAAACAGTTTTGGGCGACTCTTTCTTAGCCGCAGATGTAGACGCTACGGCTTAACCGCCGAGACAATACTGCCTCGCCACAGACCACAGACCGTTTTAAGTTGTGCAGCCTTATTTACGTTAATCATTTCGCAAGGAATAAATTATGAATAACCCTTTGGGTAAACTCGGTGTCTGGGCTTTTATCGATAACTTAACCGCCAATGAAGCGGTAGAGTTTGCACAAACGATAGAGCGATGGGGCTATTCCACCTTATGGCTTCCTGAAGCCGTTGGCCGCGACCCCTTTTCGATCATTGGCTTTCTTGCCGCCCACACTGAAAAACTCGTTTTCGCCACCGGGATTGCTAACATCTATGCCCGCGACCCCATGACCACGGCAGCGATTAGAAAAACGGTCGGCGAGCTGGCTCCCGGGCGATTTGTGCTAGGCCTAGGCGTCTCTCATGCTCCATTAGTCACCGACATACGGGGTCACGAATACAAAAAACCTGTCACTACCATGCGCAATTATCTGCAAGCTATGGACGATGCATTATATATGGGTCCCGAACCAAGCATCGAAACTCCTACTGTGATCGCTGCTCTCAGAACCAACATGTTAAAGTTGGCTGCTGAAAAAACTCAAGGAGCGCATCCCTATTTTGTACCGCCAGAGCATACAGCTAAAGCGCGCGAGACTATGGGACCCAATGCATGGCTATGCCCCGAACAAATGGTTATGTTAGAAACAGATCCAATCAAGGGGCGAGCCGCTGCAAGAGCTCAAATGGGAACGTATATTGGGTTGCCTAATTATTGCAATAATTTAAAAGAGCTAGGGTTTAGCGATGCCGACTTTGAAAATGGCGGCAGCGACAAACTGGTAGACGCTATTGTCGCTTGGGGAGACGAACAAACGATTCGAGACCGCATCCAAGCACATAGGGATGCTGGTGCCGACCATGTCTGTATACAAGCGCTTAGAGGTGATGGCGCAGCTGGGCCCGATTTAAAATTACTAGAGCTTCTAGCCCCCAATTCTTAGCCGCAATTATCAAAGCTGCCAACAGGAGAGCCAGCATGAGCCGAGAGCAACCATATCTAATAGTGTCTGCCGATGGACACGCGGGACCACCTCAGCCAGCGTTTGCTCCGTATTTTGATCCACAATATCGGGAGAGCTTTGCCGGCTATTGGCAATCGCGACCTATGGCAGATGTCGCGAGAGCAGTGGAAGCCAGAGAGTTGGATTCAATTAGCGAGTTACTGGCTGGTTTTATGACGGCAACCGGAGCCAGCAAAGAACAAGCCAATGCCTTTGCTAACAATGCCAGCCACATGACTCTAGGTTCATTTGATTCTGATATTCGACAAGAAATGCTTGACCATGAAGGTATCGTCGCTGAGGTTATTTTTCCTGATGGCTTT
>JAJRPK010000086.1 GCA_024280785.1 Gammaproteobacteria bacterium | reverse complement strand
TTAGCATTATTCTTCCCTGCTGTAATGGTTGCCCATTATGTTACTAATGTGCATTACTTCGGTGCCCCAGATTCCGTTATTACGCGTTCGGCAATGGTGATAATTGTCGGTGGT
Organism: Gammaproteobacteria bacterium; assembly: GCA_024280785.1. GTDB lineage: Bacteria > Pseudomonadota > Gammaproteobacteria > Pseudomonadales > UBA7434 > UBA7434. The sequence continues at coordinate 2,739 of JAJRPK010000086.1, read as the reverse complement.
GTTGCCCTATGGTTGGTAGTAGGGATTATCACAAACATGCTGAAAGCAGAAAAACTATACCTTGGGTATAAGGCTGAGGTTGCGGTGGCCCAGGAGCTAAATTTATTGTATGCGAAGGGGTTTCATATTTTTCACGATTTCCCCGCCGAAAACTTTAATATTGATCATGTGGTGGTAGGTCCTACTGGAGTATTTACGGTGGAAACGAAGGGACGATCAAAGCCGGTTCGCGGCAAAGGATCAGATGATGCAAAAGTGGTATTTAAAGGTGAATCATTGGAGTTCCCCACCTGGATGGATCATGAGACAATTGACCAGGCAAATCGTCAATCAAAATGGCTGAGAAAATGGCTTAGCTCGGCCGTGGGGCAGAAAATATCAGTGATGCCCGCTATTGCATTGCCTGGCTGGTTCATCGAACAAAAAGAAAAGTCGTCGTTCATCTTGTATAACGGCCGGAAACCAGAGAAAATTTTCCCTAAGCGTCAGGTTCAGGCTCTTACTGAAAAAGAGACTATTGCCATTGTTCACCAGTTGGACCAACGATGCCGGTGGGAAAAATAGTAAGACTACAATTCCATGGGCCTAATGACCCTCGCGGCGACAGTCGCGTGGCCGGCTATGCTTGATTCTGCTATCGTTCTTTTCAAGAGAAACCGACTAGAGAGGATTTCCTATGAAAAAGCTTAAGAATGAAAACCAGTTGGTAAAGGAGGCTATTACCGTTGGGGTAAAATACGGTGAGGATCGGGGTGCTGTGGAGTTTGAGGCGACTGACTCGGCAGCGGAAAAGATTGAATATATTTACCGTTTGCTGGTGCATGACAAAAAAATCCAGCCACTTCCGGAAAATCAGGTTTCACAGAAATCGATGCGGCACAGGTTGGCGATTTGGGTGTCGAAACAATTGCCGAAGGATCACCCTCTGTTGAAGTAGTACGAGAATGTCTTAGCGTAGTTTCCTAACTCGGAACTTACGTCCCTTAATTTTACCTTCCGAAAGGATCTTTAAGGCCTGCTTGGCAATGGGGCGTTCGACGGCGACATAGGCCAGGTTGTCCGTAATATCGATTTTACCAATTTGTTTTCCAGGTAGCTTAGCGTTAGCGGTTAATGCCCCTAAAATATCTCCTGCGCGTACTTTATTTTTGCGTCCGCCATTAATACACAGTGTCACCATCGGTGGGCTGAGTTTGAAATTTTCTCGAATTGTAAGTGAGGTTGTTTTCGCAATTTTATGTGAGCAGTCTTGATACGTTTCGATTGCGTTGACTTTGGGTGCTTCAGAGGCCATAAATAGACTGATAGCGAGTCCTTTATTGCCCGCACGGCCGGTTCGACCGATGCGATGAATATGCACTTCAGGGTCGGGTGATAGTTCAAAATTAATCACGGTTGGTAGATCATTAATATCTAACCCGCGAGCGGCAACATCGGTTCCGATTAGGATAGAGGTGCTTTTATTCATGAACTGTACCAGCGCTTGATCACGTTCTTTTTGCTCAAGGTCGCCATGCAAGGCCAATGCATGAAAGCCTTGCTGCCATAAATCATTCGCTAATTCCTGACATTGTTGCTTTCGATTACAAAATACCAGGCTAGATTCAGGTCGATATTGTTGTAAAAGAGCGATTAATGTTTTAGTTCTTTCACCCTTTTGTATTTCGTAGAAAATCTGTTCTATTTGTTTGTTGTTATGTAAGTATTCCACACGTATTTCGACAGGATTGCGTTGTATCGCTTTACTGATTTTCTTAATGGGATCTGGATAGGTGGCTGAAAATAACAGGGTCTGTCTTTGTTTTGGCGTGGTACTTATGATTTGTATGATATCTTCATGAAAACCCATGTCCAGCATGCGGTCCGCTTCATCCAGTACAAGTGTTTTTAACTCTTCCAGTTTTAAAGAGCCTTTTTCTAAATGATTCAGTATTCGCCCCGGTGTGCCGACTACGATATGGGGCGAGTTCTCGAGTGACTTTAATTGTGGTGCCATCGGCTTACCGCCGCATAAGGTGATAACTTTGGTGTTGGCTGTCGCGCGCGCAAGCCGACGTATTTCTTTACTAACCTGGTCGGCGAGTTCACGTGTAGGACAAAGTATGAGTGCTTGTGTTTGGTAGGTTTTAACCTGGAGTTTGTGCAGCAAGCCAATTGCAAAAGCTGCGGTTTTGCCGCTGCCTGTTTTCGCTTGGGCGAGTAAGTCTTTTCCTTCAAGAATGAGCGGTAGGGATTGAGCCTGTATCGGTGTCATGACCTGGAAATCCAGTGACTGGATATTGGTTAACATTTCCGCAGTTAAGGGGAGGGAAGAAAAAGTAGGCGTAGACACGTGAGTATTATCTTACTGGGATTCAGGGCGTATTAGTGGGTATGTTTAACGATTAATGTTTATTGCGTTTTCTTTTTACGAGCTTGCTCCCAAACATTTTCGGAAGACCAGTGGGTGTCTAAATAAAGTGCCTCAACTTTTTCTCGTGCCCAAGGTGTTTTTCTTAGAAACTTCAGGCTAGAGGAGATGCTTGGGTCGCTGGTAAAACACTTAATCTTAATTCGGCTGCCAAGTTTTTCCCAACCATATTTTTCTTCTAGCTTTGTAACTATCTTTTCCAGCGTTATACCGTGTAGTGGATTTTGGGTAGTTACCCCATTATTTTTATTTTGTTTCGATTCAGTCTTTTTTACACGGACTATATTACCCGCCAATTTGTTCCCATTAAGCGTCTTTACCGCTGCTTT
>JAJRPK010000085.1 GCA_024280785.1 Gammaproteobacteria bacterium | reverse complement strand
TAAGTTCCTTCTTCGGATCAAAAACTTTAATCGTTATAGCCTCGAGTTAGGTGAGCACTCCGGCGCTGCCAGTGATTTTTGACAAGATATTTGCCCCTGACCTGCTGGCTGTTGAACGATATATTCTTCGCCTTGTGAAAAATAAATGAATGAATCGCTTGACCAGATGGTCTTGGTTCCTTATATATGTCGCCGGTTGTCACTTGCTTTCGAGCGGTTTAGCCATTTAACTTGATTTTAGTTAAAGAAAAAACGTAGTTAAATCATAAGGCTAGCAACCCTTTATAGGGCTATGGCTGCTGGCTGTATTACTTGACCCTGTACTCTCATCGATGGCCAAAGGCAGCAGGGAGCGATTAAAGAGCGCAGTTAGCACAAAATTTGACTCATTTTTTCTCAATAGGAACGTAATACCTTTTATGGGCAAGTCACTCGTTATAGTAGAATCACCCGCGAAAGCCAAAACGATCAATAAGTATCTTGGCAAAGATTACATTGTTAAGTCCAGTGTTGGTCATGTGCGTGATTTGCCCGTCAGTGGCAGTGGTAAGCCGGTGGACCCGAAAGCGCGAGCGGCCGAGGCGGCTAAAACGCGAAAAATGCCTCCCGAGAAAAAAATCATTCACAAGCAAAAAAAAGCTCGCTCTCAGCTAGTTGCGCGAATGGGGATAGACCCTGATCAAGGGTGGAAACCTAATTATCAAATTTTACCTGGCAAAGAAAAGGTGGTTGATGAGCTGCGAAGGCTGGCGAAAGATGCAGATTCTATAATTCTGGCAACGGATTTGGATAGAGAGGGAGAAGCTATCGCTTGGCACTTACGTGAAATTATCGGAGGTGACGAGTCTCGTTTTAAACGTGTTGTATTCAATGAGATAACAAAAAAAGCCATTCAAGAAGCCTTTGATAAACCCGGCGAGCTCGATATGAGCCGAGTCTATGCTCAGCAGACGCGTCGTTTTTTAGATCGTGTTGTTGGTTTTATGGTGTCACCCTTGCTGTGGGCAAAAGTTGCTCGCGGATTGTCGGCGGGGCGAGTACAGTCGGTAGCGGTTAAATTGTTGGTCGAGCGAGAACGAGAAATTCATGCTTTTGTTCCCGAAGAGTACTGGGATCTTTACGCTGACTTAACCGGTAGTGCCGGGGACATACGCATGCAGCTAACTCGTGCGAACGGCGAAAAATATCGACCTAATAATAAGCAGCAAAGTGATGCGGCGTTAGCCGATTTACAATCTGCCAGTTATGTCATTGCGAAGCGAGAAGACAAGCCCACTACGTCGAAACCGACGGCACCTTATATAACGTCTACTCTGCAGCAAGCAGCGAGTACGCGTTTAAGTTTTAGCGTGAAAAAAACCATGATGTTGGCCCAGCGCTTGTACGAAGGCGGCTACATCACTTACATGAGGACCGACTCGACTAACTTAAGCGCCGACGCGGTGGCCGCGTGTCGTGACTATATTTCGGGTAAGTACGGTGCGAAGTATTTACCAGAAGCCGCTATCGGTTATAGCAGTAAAGAGGGGGCACAAGAAGCACACGAGGCGATCAGACCTTCAGATGTGGGTGTAATGCCCAGTGACTTGGAGAAAATTGATTCAGACGGTGTTCGCTTGTACGAGTTAATCTGGCGGCAATATGTTGCCTGCCAAATGACTAAGGCCGAGTACACAAGTACCAGTCTTGTGGTGGAGGCGGCAGGGTACGAGTTGCGAACTCGCGGCCGCGTATTGCGCTTTGACGGTTTTACCCGGGTTCAACCTCCAATCGCAAAAAAAGAAGAGGATCGATTGCTGCCAGATTTTAAGCAAGCTGATGTATTGACGTTGAACAAACTCGATCCCGGCCAGCATTTTACTAAGCCTACACCAAGGTACAGCGAGGCCAGCTTAGTTAAAGAGTTAGAAAAGCGTGGTATTGGTCGGCCCTCAACCTATGCCTCTATTATATCCACCATTCAAGATCGTGGTTACGCCCGGACAGAAAATCGACGTTTTTATGCCGAGAAGATGGGTGCGATTGTTACTGAGCGTTTGAATGAAAGCTTCGGTAATTTTATGGACTACGGTTTTACTGCGAGTATGGAAAAAAATCTCGATGGTATTGCATCGGGTGAACGCCAGTGGCAGCAAGTTCTCGATGAGTTTTATGATGATTTTAGCCTGAAACTTGCCAAGGCCGAAGGTGCCGTCGATGACGGTGGCATGAGAAAGAATGAGCCGACAACGACCGAAGATGTACTTTGTGTTGCTTGTGAGCGGCCTATGCAATTGCGTACGGCAAGTACGGGGGTCTTTTTGGGTTGCTCTGGTTATGCTTTGCCCCCTAAAGAGCGTTGTAAAGAAACCGTTAATTTAATTTCAGGCGATGAAGTGGTTCGCGTGGATGGTGATGATGAAGATGAGGCAGAATCTCGATTGCTGCGCTCGCGGCATCGTTGTCCAAAATGCAATACTGCGATGGACAGTTACTTAATTGATGAGTCACGAAAGCTGCATGTCTGTGGGGACAATCCCGATTGTGACGGATACGAAGTCGAGGCGGGACAGTTTAAAATCAAGGGCTATGAGGGCCCTGTGCTCGACTGCGATAAATGCGGAGAGCAAATGCAGTTAAAGTCGGGCCGTTTCGGTAAGTATTTTGGGTGCACGGCGAAGGATTGTAAAAATACTAGAAAATTGCTGCGCAATGGTGAGGCGGCGCCGCCAAAATGGATCCGGTCCCTATGCCTGAACTACAGTGTCAGAAAGTTGATGACACTTATATTTTGCGTGACGGTGCGGCGGGTATTTTCTTGGCGGCTAGCCAGTTTCCTAAAAATCGTGAGACTCGCGCGCCTTACGTCGACGAAATATTGCCGCACAAATCTGAAATTGATCCCAAGTACCATTTTTTGATGGAGGGCCCTGTTGCGGATAAAGACGGCAATCGAGTACAAATTCGCTATCAGCGTAAAATCAAAGAGCAGTACTTGATGACCGAAGTCGACGGTAAAGCGACGGGTTGGCGAGCCGATTACGCCAATGGGCAGTGGCAAATTACAGAAAAAACCGTTAAACCTAAAGCAAAGGCGAAAGCCAAGTCGAAAGCAAAAGCCAAGCCTAAAAGTAAGGCCAAAGCTAAGGAAAAAAAGTAGTCTTAGCAAGAAACCTTGCCTTGTGATCAATAACAAGCGGCTCAGAGATTGGTGTCGTGTGGGCCAATGCAGTTATAGGGGTGAGCGCTCAGTTTTATGAGGTATTGCATAGGTAGTGGGCATAGGCAGTGGGCATAGGCAGTGGGCGGAGAGAGGCTTGATGGAATGTTTGGAATTTCCGGCTGCAATTTAGAGCGATAAATGCTAACATGGCGACTCTTACTGCAGTGGAGAATTTTGTGTCGTCTTTTCTTGAAATTGTAGAATTGGTTAATGGTGATATCGTCTTGCAACGAGCCGATAGCGAGGGAGATGGCGAAGCTCTTATGACTATTCGTTTCTCAGATGAATCTAAAGCCTACATGCCCAATGGCCGCCTCGAAGTCGCACGAGCTATGATTCATGCTGGAATAGAAACAGCATCCCAAATGCAAATGATTAAATCTGATCAGGATGACGATGAACTGTCTTCTGCCGACAGAGTTCTGCACTAACTTTCTTTTCTGTATGCTATTTTACTAGACTCGCGTCATGCCACTTTACTAGACTAGCGTCGAATAATTCCTACGCTCAACCCTTCTATCGCAAAAAACTGTTCACGAAGATCGACCTCAATAACATTGAAGCCTTCATTCTCTGGTTCGAGGTGAATGATATGTTTACTGCGAGTTTTTCGAAAGCGTTTGACGGTAACTTCATCGTCCACCCTGGCGACAATAACATCGCCAGTATTCGCCTGTTGTGTTTTATGCACGGCGAGCCAATCACCGTCGAAGATGCCAATGTCCTGCATGCTTTCACCGACCACTTGAAGTAAAAAATCGGCTCTGGGCTGAAAAAAACTGGGGGAAATATCGCAGTAATCATCGATATGTTCTTCTGCCAAAATAGGAGTTCCGGCGGCGACGCGACCAATGAGGGGGAGCCCTATGGGAGTGTCGTCGAGCAAGCGGATACCGCGAGAGGTTCCGGGAATGATTTCTATAGCGCCTTTTCGTGCCAGTGCTTTTAAATGCTCTTCGGCAGCATTAGCTGATTTAAAACCAAACTCATGGGCAATGTCGGCACGGGTAGGAGGAAAACCCGTGTCTTGAATATAGGACCTTATGAGAGAGAGTACCTGTTGCTGCCTAGAGGTAAGCTTCATATTGCTGGTTCCTTTTATTAAGACGTTTAATCTTGTAGTAAGGGTTGAATCGCCAAAAATAGTCTACTGGTTAAATCCACAGTCTGTAAGTATATCCAGTTATTTGTATTAGGCAAGTCTAAAGATTGTTCATCATAATAATCCTCTTTAATCGCGGGCGAAAACCGATCAAAACAATGGCATGATGAGTTACGGCTAGTGGGGTGAGTTGCCGTGTTCATTTAAGGGTGTTGTGCATGCCGATGAAAATGCCACAAATTATTGATTTAGCTAGCATTTTACGCCGCATCCCATTGGCTTTAGCTTCCAAAAGCAGGCATATTCAATCAATCTTTGTTACTTTTGATCTATCCGCTTGAAGTTCTGTCGCTCAAAAAATAACATGAGCAGGTTTACGCGGGGCTAAAGTACGATTTGGTTCTTAAGGGCGGTTATTGAACGAGCCGCCGCTAAGATTGCCCCATAGCGCAACCTGATTTTTCGTCTTAGTTTTTGCAAAGGATACTTCTGTTGAAGCCTACTGATATTTCCAACCCTGAATACTTCCACAAGGTGGTTGATTGTCAGTATGCGTGTCCGGCGCACACGCCCGTTCCGGAATATATTCGTCTGATTGCGGCCGAGCGGTATACCGATGCTTATATGATTAATTGGGAATCCAATGTGTTTCCCGGAGTGCTGGGGCGAACCTGTGATCGGCCCTGCGAGCCGGCTTGTCGTCGCGGTCGATTAGAAGGGGACGATGGTGGCGAAGAGCCCGTTGCCATTTGTCGTCTTAAGCGAGTCGCTGCCGATAATAAGGGTGATTTAAGTGGTCGTATTCCGTCAGTGCCTACGCAAAAAAATGGTAAGACGATTGCGCTAATTGGCGCGGGTCCAGCGTCTCTTACCGTCGCTCGCGATCTAGCACTGCTGGGCTACCAGTTAGAGCTTTACGATGAGAATAAAAAGGGAGGGGGTTTTATGCGCAGTCAAATCCCTTCGTTTCGACTTCCGGAAACAGTGCTTGATGAAGAAGTTGATTTGATTTTAGATTTAGGCATAACGACCCACTTTAATCAATATGTCGATAGCCTGAAATCAGTTTTAGATAAAAACTACGATGCCGTATTTGTGGGTACAGGAGCGCCAAGAGGGCGTGATTTACAAATACCGGGCCGCGAAGAAGCTAGTGCTAATATTGCCATCGGCATTGACTGGTTGTCTAGCGTAGCCTTTGAACATGTCGATAAGATTGGTCGCAAAGTTATTGTGTTAGGTGGCGGTAATACGGCGATGGATTGTTGTCGTACCGCTCGGCGTTTAGGTGGCGACGAAGTTAAAGTGGTGGTTAGAAGCCCCTACGCTGACATGAAAGCATCGCCCTGGGAAAAAGATGATGCAATGGCCGAAGATATCCCCATTTTCGATAATCATGTGCCGAAGGAATTTGTCTTAACCGACGGTAAGCTCAGTGGCATGTTATTTGAAAAGGTCGATGCGGTTTACGACGAGAAGGCTAAACGTTCGTTGGTTCCTACCGGCGAAGATCTTGTGCTAATTGAGTGCGACGATGTATTAATTGCGGTTGGCCAAGAGAATTCCTTTCCTTGGATTGAAAAAGGTCTAGGGATTGATTTTGATCGTTGGGAGTGTCCATCGGTAGATAAAATTACCTATCAGTCTACATTGCCCCATGTTTTCTTTGGTGGTGATGCAGCCTTTGGTCCTGAAAATATTATTACTGCAGTGGCGCAAGGTCACCAAGCTGCTGTGTCGATTGATAAGTTTTGCAGTGGTAAAGACGTGCACGAGCGATTGCCGCCGCTGACTAATTTAATCTCACAGAAAATGGGCATTCATGAGTGGAGTTACGATAGCCCAATTACGGATGACGACCGGTTTAAAGTGCCTCATGCTGAAAAAGATCAACTTTTGAAAGATCGCAAGCTTGAAGTAGAGTTAGGCTTTAATCTTGAAAGTGGTTTTAGCGAAGCGTTGCGTTGTTTAAATTGCGATGTACAAACGGTCTTTACCGAAAATCGCTGTATCGAATGTGATGCTTGCGTTGATATCTGCCCAACCGATTGCATAACATTTACCGAGACAGATGACGAACCAATATTGCGGGCAAAGTTAAGCGCACCGTCGACTAATTTGACACAGGACCTTTATGTATCTGCGGTTCTTCCGACCGAGCGCGTATTGGTTAAGGATGAGAATCTTTGTCTTCATTGCGGGCTGTGTGCGGAACGTTGCCCTACCACCGCGTGGGATATGCAAAAATACTTTTATAGCGTCGCTAAAGCCGGCAAATCTTAAGCCCGGTAACGAACAACGAACAACGAACATTTCTACCCCATTTGAGTTTTATCATGACCAGTATTCAATCGATTAATGAATTTGTTATTAAGTTCGCCAATGTAAACGGCACCGGTTCTGCCAGTGCCAACCACCTGTTTGCGAAGGCTATTTTTCGTATGGGCATCCCGATCAGCCCTAAAAACATTTTTCCGTCTAATATTCAGGGCTTGCCGACTTGGTACGAAGTCCGGGTTAGCGAAAAAGGGCATCTCGGTCGCCGTGGCGGCATTGATATTATGGTGGGTGTCAACGCGCAAAGCTTGATGCAGGATGTGGAAGAAGTCGAACCGGGGGGTTACTTTATTTACGATAGCACCAAACGTTTAGATCCTCGGTTGCTGCGTAAAGATATTACTTTTATTGGTTTGCCCCTTACCGAGATTTGTATTCGTGAATACAGTGATCCAAAGCAGCGCCAATTATTTAAAAATGTTCTCTATGTCGGGGCGCTGGCAGCATTGCTTGATATGGACTTCACCGTATTGAAGGATTTGGTAGCGGACCAATTTCAAGGTAAAGAAAAGTTGATCGCGCCCAATATACATTCCTTGGAATTGGGCTACCAATACGCACAAGACAACTATCAATGTCCGTTGGGAATTCAAGTAAAAGCTTCGGATAAATGCGGCGATTCTATTTTGCTCGATGGCAATGCTGCTTTTGCGCTAGGCGCCATTTACAGTGGCGTATCGGTTGTATCCTGGTATCCAATTACACCGTCGACGTCTGTTGTCGATGCGTTTAACAAGTACTGTAATCGCCTGCGCATCGACCCGGGTACAGGAAGAAAGAATTTTGCGATCGTTCAGGCCGAAGATGAACTGGCCGCGATTGGTATGGCGATAGGCGCTAACTGGAATGGGGCGCGAGCATTTACCGCAACTAGCGGGCCAGGGGTTTCATTAATGAGCGAGTTTTTGGGCTTGGCCTACTTTGCCGAAGTGCCGGTGGTGTTAGTCGATGTACAACGTTCCGGGCCGTCTACGGGTATGCCGACCCGAACTCAGCAATCCGATGTAACTATTTGTGCTTACGCCTCACACGGCGATACTAAGCAAGTGTGTTTATATCCTGCGACACCTAAAGAGTGTTTTGATTTTGGTGTCGAGGCCTTTGATTTGGCCGATAGATTGCAAACACCGGTTATCGTATTGAGTGATCTTGATTTGGGTATGAATGATCATATGTCCGCGCCTCTAGAGTGGGATGAAGACCGAAAGTACGATCGCGGCAAAGTTCTAAGTGCTGAAGACCTTGAGGCTATGACTGTCCGTTTTGGCCGTTATCTGGATGTTGATGGTGATGCGATTCCTTACCGCACTTATCCTGGCACTCACCCTACCAAGGGCGCCTTTTTTACTCGTGGAACCTCGCGCGATGAATATGCGATTTACACAGAAAGTGGCGAAAAGTATGTCGAGAATATGCAACGCCTTGAGAGAAAGTGGGAGACAGCGAAGGGCTACGTGCCCAAGCCAGAAACTATTCCCGGCAAACTGAGTGGTTGTAAAGCCGCTGTGATTTATTACGGCACCAGTAATCATGCAGCCGAAGAAGCGTTAGAGAACCTTAAAAGACAGGGGATGGCAATGGACGCAATGCGTCTGAGAGCTTTTCCGTTTAATCATGAGGTCGAGGAGTTTATCGCCCAGCATGAAATTGTTTATGTGATTGATCAAAATAGAGACGCGCAAATGCGTTCGTTGTTAATTAATGAACTTGAAATAAATCCCGCTAAATTGGTGGCTTTGACTAATTACGATGGGATGCCAATTGTCGCGCGTTTTATCCAGAATTTTATTGTCGAGCATCAAGAAGGACTTTCTGGTGAGCAACGTGATGTCGCTGGCTAATTGTCAAAATTCATTTCATGTTAGATTGAATTTGTTTAAGACTTAAGAAAGAAATACTATTTATCTGATTAAAAAGAGCTGTAGCCGGCTCTAACGAGAAAACTATGTCGTTTATTAGACCATCCTTTCGTCATCCTGATTTACCTGTCAATGATGTGGGTTATACCAAAAAAGATTACGAGGGCCCACTGTCGACACTTTGTGCGGGCTGTGGGCATGACTCGATCAGCGCTGCGCTGGTACAAGCTTGTTTTGAGCTGTCTATTGAGCCACACAACGTGGCTAAAATATCGGGTATTGGTTGTTCATCAAAAACACCCACCTATTTTTTAAGTAATTCTCACGGTTTCAACTCAGTGCACGGTCGTATGCCC
>JAJRPK010000084.1 GCA_024280785.1 Gammaproteobacteria bacterium | reverse complement strand
GGCATGCGCCCGCTGGATTATTAAAAGAAAACAGTCTTGGTTCTAGTTCGTTTAGATTGTAACCGCATTCCGGGCAGGCATAGTTGGCTGAAAACACGAGGTCCTTTTTTTTGCTGTCGATAAATCCAATACAAGCTACCCCTTCTGCTAATCCCAACGCAGTTTCGAAGGAATCGGCGAGGCGCTGTTTAAGATCATCACGTACTTTCAGTCTATCGACAACAACATCAACTGTGTGTTTAAAGTTCTTTTTTAGTTTGGGGGTTTCATCGATATCGTATATATCACCGTCTATTCGTACACGGACAAAACCTTCTTGCTTTAACTTGTCAAAAAGCTTTAGATGCTCACCTTTTCGGTCTTTAATGATCGGAGCTAACAGCATAACTTTGCTGCCTTTGGGTAGGGCGAGGACAGCATCCACCATTTGACTAACGGTTTGCGCTTCCAGTTCTTGCCCATGGGTAGGACATTTTGGTGTGCCAGCGCGAGCAAATAATAAGCGCAAGTAATCGTAAATTTCGGTGATAGTTCCTACGGTAGACCGAGGATTGTGCGATGTGGATTTTTGTTCTATTGAGATGGCAGGCGATAGGCCTTCAATGTGATCGACATCGGGCTTTTCCATTAAGGACAAAAATTGCCTTGCATAAGTCGACAGCGATTCAACATATCGGCGTTGACCCTCGGCGTACAAGGTGTCGAAGGCCAAAGAGGATTTGCCGGATCCCGATAAACCTGTTACGACGATAAAACTGTCGCGTGGGAGGTCGATGTTGATGGCTTTCAGATTATGGGTGCGGGCACCGCGTACGACAATTTTATCCATAGATGTTTTTCAATAACGTTGTGATTAAAATGGTGATTAAAATGGTGATTAAAATAGAACCGGCTGTTTAATCCGGTGCGTTTGTTTATGGTTGACTCCTGTTTAATTAGAACGGAATCTTACTACGGTTGTGCGGTAGCCTTTCGGGCAGCCTTATATTGTAGCTTTTTATGTATTTCCAAGCAGAAACTTGCCATTGGAGCATGGCTTTCAATAAGAAATGGGCATCATTGAAGTTAAAGATCGAAAATTTGAAGCTAAAGATCAAAAAGTTGCGCAAAACGAGAAATTATAAAGAGCGTGGCGAGTGATAGCAAAGCCAGATAACACAATATTTCTCTGAATTGCCATGAATTAATGATCAACAGGCTAGCCATTGTAGTGGAGCTGGGCAGCCTATTCGTATATATTGAGCCTACGATTTAAGCAGCCTAATTACCGGTGGAGAAAACATTATGGCGCGTGGGGTAAATAAAGTAATATTGGTGGGGAATATAGGTCAGGATCCTGAAACACGGTTTTCTGCGGCGGGAGCGGCCATTACCAATATTAGTATTGCGACCAGTGAAACATGGAAGGACAAGCAGACAGGTCAGCCCCAAGAGCGAACAGAGTGGCATCGCGTGGTGTTTTTTAATCGCTTGGCGGAAATAGCCGGGGAGTATTTAAAGCGGGGCTCTAAGGTTTATGTCGAAGGTTCCCTGAGAACGCGAAAGTGGCAGGATAAAGAAGGGCAGGATCGCTATACAACGGAGATTGTTGCCAGTGAAATGCAAATGCTCGATAGTCGTGGTGGGCAAGGTGACTATCAAGGAGGAGCACCTCAGCGGCAACAATCGCCACAGCAATCACAGCAATCACAGCAATCACAGCAATCACCGCAGTCACAACAACAGCATCAACCCGCTCAAAACCAAGGTCAGCCATCACCTGCACCTGTGGCTGCTGGTGGCGATGACTGGGACGATGATATTCCTTTTTAGAGGTCCACGAACTTTATTCGTCACGAGCTTGTGATATACAAAATCGTGGTCTAGAGTTTAAGTATCATTGTCAGTGACATCGCTAGTAGTGGAATGATTGCGTAAAGGTATACGAATAGCGATAAGCCGTACTGGCTTTCGGTTAGCCAAGGATGAAACCGAATGTGTAAAACGCGTTGAACTTATAGTTTGGCGCGTTTTTTTTATGCCTTAAATTCCCCCTCCGTTTAATGTCTCCGTTGATATGCCTATCTTTTTGCTAGTTATTTCGCGATGAGGGCACGGTTAATGCCCCTTCGCCAACATTTTGGTGTGCTTTGTCAGCTAAACAGTCTGGCAGTCTTGTTTTCTCTCTTGGCCATGAGTTCTGTAGAATTGATGGCCGCGTGCTGCAGGCACGTAAAAAGAGCGCTATTGGCCTTGATACGAAGTAAATCCATGTTTACCATTTACGGGTTTTAACAGCTCAAACTCTTTCACCTTACAGACAACAGATATCTTTTTTCCATGACTCTAAATCAATCCTTATTAAATGAACTTGCACCGAGTGTTAGTTTGGTTGATGGCGCTTGGCAGATTCGGTGGCAGCGTGCCGATGGCCTCGACCATACCGACTCGAACAGCGCGCAAGGCGGGGCGATAGAGCTTGTTTGCGAGCATTTGTCTGGGCAGAAACTGCGCGAGCCAATTAGTCTTCCCGGTATCGAATGGAGAGATTCTGAGTCGGTCGATATTTCCATGGATACATTGGCTCAGGCAAGTGGCTTATCGGTTGACCAGTATGCACATCCGGTATTTTCGCTCGCGGAAGAAAGTGGCGCACGCTTTCGGGTGGCCCCTAGACCCGTGCCAATGACAGCGACGGCGAACTTCCGCGATTATGGTGGTTATGTAACCGCAGATGGCAGGCAGGTTGTATGGGGAAAATTGTTTCGCACCGGCCACATGGGTGAGATGTCTGCCGCTGACAAGTCGGCCATTGAACAGCTTAATATTCAGACAGTCTGCGATTTTCGGCGTTTGGAAGAGGCCGAGAATCAGCCTAGCCAATTACCGGGAGGGCTTGGGGCAACTTCAATCGTGATTTCTCCGGGCAGCGCTATTGACCTGTTTTCAACGATTACGGCAGGTGATGTGAACGAAGAAATAATTGATCAGTTTATGCAAGACATTAATCGTGACTTAGCGATTAACCATAAGGCCAGTTATCGTCTGATGTTTGATGAATTGATTGCCAAGGCCAGCAGTGGTTCAATTATTCATTGTACGGCGGGCAAGGATCGTACTGGTTTCGCTGGGCTGTTAATTCTGGGGGCCTTAGGGATATCACATAAAGATATTATGGAAGATTATATGCGTACCAATGAGCATGTGAATATTGACCGGGAAGTTGCGCGCTGGACGTCTAATTACGCCAATAACCCTGATTATAACAGTGCACCTGATGATGGCGACGGTGGTCAAGGTGGTACTGAAAAAGGTAGCGCTGAAAAAGGTGGTGCTGAAAGTGGCGGGGGGCGTGCATTTAATCAAAAAGCCTTAGCCGTTATTCTCGGCGTAAAAAGCAGCTATTTACAGGCTGCTTTTGATGTAATCGAAAGCCAGTATCAAGGGCTTGAAGCGTACTTACACGATGAAATCAAACTAACGCCAAGCGAAATGAAAATTCTCAAGGATAATTACCTGTATTCTTAAGCAAATGTGTGGGATGTTCCCAGAATTAAGGAATCAACGTTGCTGACGTCGTTTTGGCGGAGGTTTAATCGGTGACTGCCTGATAGATTCTTGACGGTACTGGATTTGCAAAAGGGGGGCAGCAGGGGCTTGTGAGGGCTCTTTGAGTGTGGGTTTGAGTGTGCCGGCTAGCGGATACGACAACAATAAAGATGCCTTGTCAGTTTCTGTATCAACATCAGTAAGGTTTGGCTCACTATCGCGCGGCTTTAGCTTTAGCCCTTTTTCAAAGAACTGTGAGAAAAGTTCTGATTCAGATTCTTTGTTTGATTCTTCAGACTGTTCGCGAGTGTTTGCTGGGGAGGCACTATTTATTAAGCTTAAAGTTAAGTTGTCCATAAAACGCACCTGGTTTAGGCAAGTCCGCAGCCTATCATTACTAGGCCAACGATAGCCATTTTGATAGCATCACCTGCTTTGCTCCACTCAAATAAGCCATAAAAATAGGCGAGAGGAGGAAGAAAGACAGAGCATAATCCCCAAGTAAAATCTTCGGCTGTGGCGGTAAATATCAATTGTATCCAACTACCGGCTAACAATACTACGCCTCCAAAAACCAGTACTGCCGTTGTTGCGTCCATTGTATTTCTCCAAGGGGCCATATTTTTGGCAAAAAGAGTTGATATAGATATCCCTAGGATAGCAGAAATTTTGCTTTGGCTCGCGCTCGGTCGAGTAAAGAATTACTGTTTCTGTTTACCAAGCTCCTCATTGAGTGCGTTGAAAAGTGTTTTGCAATCCAGGTAGAAGCTTTGGTAATGGTCTTGCAAATAAGGAGCGATAAGCGACATGACTTGAAAAACTCCCCGGTGAATGGAAAGTGCGGGGGTGGCATCAGAGTTTTGATCTAGCTCGATGTAACTCATCCAGTAAGTTAACAACAGAGTAATGTTGTCCGCAAGATTGTCGATGTAGCTATCGTGGACTTCATCTTCATGAGGACTAAGAATGTTTTTTTGTTCGAGCAGTATCAATGTGGCTCGTGCCGTTTCACGTTTTTTCTTTAGAATACGTTTAAAACGCTTGTTTATTTTAGGGTAGCGATAAAGAATATCGGTGATATTGCGATAAAAAAATCGATATTTGTGAATTTGCTCGAACACAATATAAAGATAAAACCACACATTTTCTACATCGATATCGTCTTTTAACGGCGCTTGTAAAACATCCAGCATTTCGTGCTCCATTGCTAAATAGAGCTGTTCGATAATCGCCTCTTTTCCTTTAAAGTGATAGTAGAGATTGCCTGGGCTGATATCCATTTCTGTAGCAATATCGACGGTTGTGATGTTGTTTTCGCCTTGACTATTAAATAACGTTAGGCTGGTTAACATGATGCGATCTTTGGTTTTCATTTTAATTCTGCCAGCATTGCCTGTAAGTTAATGCTATTTAGTACGGCGAGTTTTTTTGCTGGATAACGGGGTTGTTTTTTTTCTTGTGTTGATCGCGGTTGCTTTCTTCGCCGTTATTTTTTTTGGTGCTTTAGTGGTTTTAAGCTGTTTTAACAATAATTCTTTGAGTTCTTTGACTTCTGTGCTCAATGAATCAATTTTTCCTTCTAACTGATGCATTTCTGTGCCCGAAGGCGCAGGCCAGTTCAAGTTAAGGTTGTCGCGCATGCGGCGAATTCGTTGTTCAATGCTTTCGCCACTCAGTAGTGAGTGTTTGTTCGATGTGGTTGGTTTTTCCGAAGAACTTTTTTGTTTGCCTGAACTCGTCTTCGTAGAGCGATGATTCGATGATTCGATTCCCGCGCCCTTACTCACTAAATCTTTAAATAGTTGAGGTAATTCTTTAATATTTTTTTGTTGATTGCTTACTTCATCGTAGGCCTCTCCGTAAGCACCGAGCCCTGCCAGCCAAATATTTTTTGCAAAGTCACCAGCGCGCTCGGTTAAGCCAGACTTTTCAGTTTTTTTTGTTGCAATCTTACGTGCCATATCAGTGTCCTCTATGGGCTGAGAGTAGGCAGACCATACCGTGTTTGTGGCTTTATTTCTACAGCGCGGTCTTTGCCAACGTATAGCTTAGTATTATATGATTTTAAGCAGAGTGACTAATTCTGCACTGGCTAGAGTTAAAGGCAGGCCGTGATTACACAGCTATAATAAGTAATGTGCTAATGGATACGGCACTTAAGGTGCTTTTTTGCAATTATTTCGGTTAAAAAATAATCATTTCTGAGTACCCTGGCGACAAAATTTTTAACTAAGGTAGCACATGACGGATAGCAATCGATTAGAAAGAAATATGGCTGCGTTAGCTGATCTTTCTGACGAAGAGAAAATAGCTGCCTTTGATAAAGTAGGGGCTACTGTGGCAAAATTTTCCGGCTCGTTAGAAGAGCTAGAAAAAGCAGTGGGAATGCTAATGATCGGTTATCATTTTGGTTGGAAAGTTTTGCTCTTGGTTCACAGTAAACGAACGATAAGGAAATATGAAAAAATATTAGATATCGATATTAAAGCGTTTTTCCCCGCCGAGGGAAACAGTGCAAAGCGATCAATGGGGCTAGATTTAGCGAAGCAGATAGGTAACTTTTGGCAAGTTGTTAGTGGAGATATTAAAGTTGATAATCGGCGAGATATTGACGATGTTGACCCTGATAAGCTTAGCTAGTTTTCCCTAGCTTAGCCGAAATTCCACCACAAGCCACCGCTGCAAGAACCGGAAGTAGCCATCTACCTCCTCCCTCTGTTAGTAACATCCAAGTAAGTACTAGAGGTGGTTCTCTGACTAGCCCTACACTCGCTGCAGCATTTTGAAAGCCAAGCTCTAAGTTGCCCAGTAGTTGCAGTGGTGTCGTTAGCGCCGAAACGAAGAATAGGGCTGGGACAGCCATTAAATATAAATATAAACGCTGTTTGCTATTTTTAATTGGCCAGGCGAAGACAATTGTAAGGAGAATAACTATCGGGACTAATGCGTGCAGTACAGTAATTTTTGCCGGTGGCAAGGTCGTGCCTGCTGGTAGTGTAACTTTGGGTGTAACCAGGCGGTCGTGCAATGTTATTACTTCCAATAAAATATAATCGACAACCTCGTGCTTGACGCTGATCTTGGCGACATACCCTTCAGAGGCCGCTTCTGCTACTGATTCATAAAAAGGGACCAAATTATCAATCAGCTTTTCCCCCCAAAAAAAACCTGCCAACGATAGTGCCACCCAAATACCGAGAGCTTTAATAATCAATAGGGCATACTTGTGATTATCCGCCATTTTCTTGGCTCTCTTTTTGTACCGAGGATGGTTTAGCGGTAGATGCAGATGTTGCCCAATGAGTCCACGCTAGAAAAAAACCAGCGATTAAAAATATTATTAAAGTGGGGGCGAAGTAGGTGTGTACGGGTGGAAACCACATTCGATTGTGTTCAATGACGTAGAACAGCCCGACAATCCTAACTTGATTGATAACGTAGACCGTCAAGGTTCCAAGGACCAGACCTACCAGGGTTTGCCTAACGGTTGCACCAAAGCCCAAAATTGCAGCTATTAGCATGAACAAAACACCAGAACCATCACAGCCCCTCACAATATTCAACTTGACACCGTCGGATATAATGGCGTGATCTCGCACGCGGACATTTCTGTCTGGAGTAATGGTATTGATAGTTTTGGCGGCAAGATGGCCGATAATAGTAGGGTAAACTTTGGTTCGTAAAACTTCATCGGGAACTTTATAGTAGGCGAAATGAAATAGTCCATACAATACTGATGCGATGATAATAAATCGAAGGGTCTGGATGTCCACTGCTACTACCTACAAGAAAATTTTATTGTTGTTCAGTATAGCATCGAATAGTCAATGTCTGTGACCCCGATATAGCAATTCCAGGCCTGTTAATCGGTGAATACAACAGAGAGTGGATGTTTCTTGCCGTTTTAAGCAGTATATGAAGATTTGTACGACAAGACCTGTTTCGTAATCTTGTGCCTATCAACCGATATTTGGTGACATATTCGAGTGCTTTTAGCATTCGAGTTCATTTATCTAATATCGAAAGGTTAATCTGAACTGCGCTGCGATACTTTCAGCCGCTATTTCGCCTAAAATTGACAGGCCCCGGCGGGTTTACTGTTTACATATTTTGGCAGTGGGATAGTGGATAATAAGTGCTTGTACTGCCAGTCGATAAAAGAGGAATATGGCTATGCATCTTGGTTTTAGTTCGATGAACAACGTGATTGATCCGGAACCGGAGGTTTTGGCTAGAGCGTTAGAAGAGGCAGGATTTGAGTCGCTATGGTACGGTGAGCACAGCCATATTCCCTGCGCGAGAACCACGCCTTATCCACCGGGGGGTGAAATGCCTGGACCCTATAAGCGGATGATGGATCCCTACCTGTCGTTGATGGCTGCCGCCAGCGTGACAACAAAATTAAAACTGGGTACTGGCATTGCCTTGATGTTAGAGCGTGAGATATTTTCTCAAGCCAAGACCATTGCAACACTCGACCGTTTATCCAATGGCCGGGTTTTAATCGGAACGGGTGTCGGTTGGAACGAAGAAGAATTTAATAATGTTACTAGCATGCCGTGGAAGCGGCGTTACTTAGGTTTAAAAGAAACAGTGCTCGCACAGCGAAATTTATTCAATGACGAAGAGCCTGAATATCACGGTGAATTGGTAGATTTTGATCCGGTATGGTTTGAGCCAAAGCCGATTCAAGCGGGTGGTCCGCCCATTATTCTAGGTGTTATGGGTCCGTTGGGAGTGCGTCACGCGGCAGAATGGGCAGATGGTTGGATGCCTGTCGATGTCGCGATGCCTGATGTGGAACAAGGGATAAAAGATTTTCGCCAACAGGTTAAAGATTTTGGGCGCAATCCTGATGATATAGAAATCACCATGGTTGCCATGGGTGAGGTTACGGCGGACTTACTTAAACGCTATCAGGATATGGGCGTTGCGCGAGTAAATATTGGCGTTGGCGTGGATAATTGGGATAAACCCGACATCATCATGCCTATGATTAAAGCAATGTCTAAGCTTACACCCGCGCTATCAGCCTAAATTATTGCTAAAGTTGAGTTTGCCCGCATACATAGAAGGCGGCCAAATGTTAATGAATCATTTGGCCGTTTTGTTATTTCCGGGATCTATTGATACCTTAGGCGACAACTTAAAATGTTTTAGTTATCGCACTCAAGCCGTTATAGCTTGAGTGATTTAGACCGTAACTTTTTTCTGCCGCCTTTCGTCTGCGATTGCCCACCAAATGAACCCAATAAATAATAACTGAAATGGTAAGCGGCCGTATAAAAAAGCTGTGGTTAAATCAGGGAACAATTCGGGATGAAGCGCCATATTAATATTGGCCGGATACACGGCGACGCACAGAGCAATTAAACCGTAACCGGAAAATAATCGAGTCTTGGGTACTAAAATACCAACTGCCCCAAGAATCTCAAATACACCGCTAATGATGACAAGCTCCCAGTGATAGCCGAGATAGTCGGGCATCGACGCGACAAAAAATTCAGCTAAAACAAAATGGGCGATGCCTCCCGTCATAAAAAATAGGGCAATAATTAATAGAGGAATACGTGGCATAGTAATATTTACTCCGGTATTAACAGGGTGTGAGTTGCATTTGCTGCAAGCAATTCATTATTTATTACTTGCCTACCTAATCGTTAATCCATTCGCCTATCTACTTACTCACCAATGGCTTGCAACGAACGTTGATAGGCTGGGCGAGATTGAAGCTCGGTGAGGTAGCGCTGCAAATGAGGGTAGCGGACTATTCGAGAAGCCATTTCTAGTCCAGGTAAGTTTGCACCGTTGGCTGACTCGATGGCGTAACCCATGCTGACATCGGCGGCAGTAAAGTCAGCACCGACAAAATACTTTTTTGCCGCCAACGTTTCGTTTATAAAGTTTAAATGTGTATTACAAAAGTGATCTATGGTCCCGGCTAGGATTTCGGAATCAACCTGCATCATTTGTGTTATGAGGCTGAACACCAAGGGTGGCATTAAAGAGCCTTCGGCATAGTGTAGCCACTGCAAATAACTAGCGTAATCGCTGCTGTCTTTTGCAGGAACTAATTTACCGTTGCCGTAACGGCCTGTCACATAGTCAATGATAGCCCCGGATTCAATAAGAGTGATGTCGCCATCTTCGATGATAGGGGACTTCCCCAGTGGGTGTATGGCTTTGAGAGAGGTAGGGGCAAGCATGGTGGTAGGGTCGCGCTGGTGCTGGATAATTTCATAAGGCAGCTCTAACTCTTCAAATAACCAGACAATTCGTCGTGATCGTGACCGATCTAAATTATGGATTTTAATCATCTTGCTGTCCTCTTTGTTTTATCGTTATTTATAAGTGTATCTAGATCGAGTTTTGTTTTGTCTTGTCTTGTCTTGGCGATATAGCGGTATTTACTACTGAGCTACTGAGCTACCGAGGCATTTGAAACGCATACCCTTTATTTCAAGACACACATAAATATGCCTCTATAGCTCGACGCTGGCATCCCTGCCAGCCACGGTCTTAAAATAAAGGGTATGCGTTTCAAATGCCTTATGAGTAACCTGAGGAGTCAATATATTCTACTTGATTGAATCGAGTGATTGCAATATTTCAATGATATGAGAGTAAAATATCTCGGTTGTGTAGTATGATCCGAGGTCTTTATATTACTGGGTCAAAGCTGTTATCTTATAGATTGCTAATGAGTTTAAAAATGATTTTAATTTTTTATATTGAGATAACAATCGATTACCTTTTTTCCAAGTTTAGATCAAACAATAAAATAACGGGATTAATCTATGCTAGATGTTTGCATTAAGTTTGAATGCCGTCACCCGAATGGGTTGTGTAATACAACGGCAAGTGAACAATATAAAGTGGCGTTAGAGATGATTGCATGGGCCGATCAGAACGGCTTCCATACGATTAATTTTTGCGAGCATCATGGCGTAGACGACGGATATTTGCCTTCGCCTATGATTATGGCCGCAGCAGCAGCCGCCATTACAAAGAAAGTAAGATTGCAGGCTAACGTAGTGATGCCGTATCACGACCCACTTCGAGTCGCCGAAGATATGGCTGTGGTTGATATTATTAGCGAGGGTCGTGCCGAAGTCGTACTGTTAGGTGGTTACGTGCCCTCTGAATTTGAAATGTTTAATGTCGAATTAATCGACCGGGGTGCTGCGATTGAAGAAGGCGTTGAGGTTTTACGCAAAGCTTGGGCTGGAGAATCCTTTGAATATCGTGGCCGTCGTGTAAGAGTGACCCCGAAACCCGTTCAGCCTCAAGGGCCGCCCCTATATATTGGCGGGGGTGTTGCTGTGGCGGGACGACGAGCGGCTCGAATAGCCGATGGTTTTGTGCCGATGTTTCCTCAAGCTTATGAAGCTTACGCTGAAGAATGTGTTCGCTTAGGAAAGACTTCGCTTCATCGAGGGTCGGTTTGCTCTTTGCTAAATATAGCGGAAGACCCCGATGAGGCTTGGGAGGCGCTAGGGCCTTATGCATTACATGAAACTAATTGCTATGCACGTTGGCAAGCTGAAACTGGCGTAACGGGAATTTTTCAGGAAAGTAATGATGTCAACGCATTGCGTGAATCGGGGATCTTTTTGGTGTTAACTCCCACAGAATGTTTGGAAATGATTGAATCCTTGGGTGACGAAGGCTATTTAATGCTGCATCCTCTCATTGCGGGTGTCGACGCTAACTTTGGCTGGCAGAGTTTAAAATTATTTCGTGAAAAAGTTATGCCGTTCATGGCATAAAGTCTGCGACAGGTTAATTAAGGCAGTTGAAAAGCATACCCTTTATTTCAAGACCGTGGCTGGCAGGGATGCCAGCGTCGAACTATAGGGACATATTTATGTGTGTCTTGAAATAAAGGGCATTCTTTTCAACGGCCTCGGTAGTAAGAGCGGGCTACTTTGTCGCTGACAATGCCGCTGAAAAACCTGTACTTAGAACGATCGAAAAATCAGCGAAGGAACGATCTAAATGAAAATCGCGTACTTTGGTTACAATGCATTATCCTCCTGCCTTGATTTTTTTATTCGCCGTGGTGATGAGGTGGTTTGCGTTTTTACCGGTGAAAAAGGGGTTTACACTGATCGAATCATCAATCAAGCAAATCAGTGCCAGATAGCTTTAGATTTCTCTAAACCCGATAAAAAAACAATGGAGCGGCTCATTGAGCAAGAAGTGGAGCTTTTTTTTGTTGCCGAATATCCTTGGAAAATCCCCATTCCAGCAGGCTTGGACTATGCAGTAAACTTACATCCTACCATGTTGCCTGAGGGGCGAGGCCCTACACCTTTGTCTACTCTTCTCTTGCAAGATTCGAAGCATGCGGGGATCAGCCTGCATAAGCTGACAGAACAGTTTGACGCCGGTGATATTTTGTTACAGAAAAAAATAGCAGTGTCTGACAACGAATCATACGATACCTTGTCGGCAAAAATATTTATAGAAGCGCCGAAGTTGTTAGCGAATCTGATGTTAAATATTAGTGGTATATACGCTAACAGTGTTTCTCAAGAAGGCGGAAGCTATTGGGAAAAATTAACAGAAGAGGATCAAACAATCGATTGGAATGATTCGGCCAGCAATGTGTTAACTAAATTCAGAGCATTTGGTAGCTTGGGAGTGTATGCCGATGTTAACGGCCAGAAGTGTTTGCTTACTGCCGCCGACGGATTAGTTTACGCACACGATTTTGAGGCTGGTGAAGTTATCTATATCGACCAAATTCGTGTAGTAGTAGCCTGTGCCGATGGAATGATAACTATTGTTCGATCGGCGTTAACGACACTTTAACCCCCGTATAAACAAGGCGGCAAGCTATCAGCAGCCACGAGCCTACGAAGACGGGTTATTAAAATAAAATTGCATTTAGCATTTTTTAGGCAGTATTCGTTGGTATTAGTCAATGAGGTTAGGCTGGTTTAAGATTAAATAACGATGACACTCGCCGAGACAAAGCCAGGGAATTAGCATTATCCCCATGTAAACAGAGTGTATCAACGATTAAAGAGATGTCTTTGCCATCGATGGCCGTTACTTTTCTTTGCGTCAGTATCTTTTTCGCTTGTGCATACGCTTCTGCGGTATTGTGGATAACGGCATTATTGGCAGATCTCGGCGCTAGTCTGCCGCTATTTAAATATCGTCTATCAATAAAGCCTTCTTCAAAAACAGCCATTCCCAGGTTTTTGGCTGAGCGAGTTAGTTCACTATTGGCTAAACCGATAATGATCAATTCCGGGTTGAAATTTTTACAGATATGTATAAAAAGGTTAGATAACCCGGTTTGATCCGCCAATTGATTGTATAAGGCGCCGTGAGGCTTGATGTGGCTAAGCGGATAGTTTAGCTGTTCGGAAATGTTAGCAATGAACGAAAGTTGGCTGTTGATCGATTGAGTGAACTCTTTGCGGGATAAAGGGATTACTTTGCGGCCAAAATTTTCTTTGTCTGCGTAGCTTGGATGTGCGCCTATCATTACTGAGTGCCGCTTGGCTTGATTGATAGTGGTTTTAATGGTCTCGGCATCACCGGCATGCCCGCCACAGGCAATGTTCGCAATATCGATAAACGGCATTATGGCTTTATCGTTATCACAGCCTTCTCCAAGGTCGGCATTGAGAAGAATTTTATTTTCAAAATTGCTCATGTCGACTTATTGCCGACGGCGAGTTTAAGTCTATACAGATTGTTTTGTTGCTGCTGTAACGCAATCAGTGCGCGGTTTCTTGTGCAGGGAACAAACTGAAAGCTGGAATGATTAGTCATTTGAGCTAATTTCCACAGGTCGGCTTGGATTACCGATGCAATTATCGGGTAACCTCCGGTTGTTTGTCCATCCGCTAATAGAACAATGGGCTCGCCGTTGGTAGGGATTTGTATGGCTCCGGAGATAACGCCGTGAGACCGTAGCTCGCCAGTCGATTCAGTAGTCGGCGAAGGCTCTAACGAAATATCTTTGTTTCCCGGTTTTATTTTAGCGCCGTTCAGACGAACTCCCATACGATTGCTGGATAGTGACAATTGCCAGTGGGTTTGCCAAAAAACGTCTTGGGATTGGCCGCTAAAGAGCGAGTAGTTAGGGCCTAACAGCGCTCTTACTGTGCTGCCTGGATGCTCCTGTCGTACTCCTGTATGCCGTACACCTGTAGACAAGTGATTGCCGCGAGCTAACTTTGCGTCTTTATAAATAGTCGAGAGTGGTTGCTTCCCCAAAGAGAACGTGTCTCCTGCTTGAACAAAGCGGCCATCTATGCCGCCAAACTGTCCGCCAATATCGGTCGCTCTAGATCCCATAATTAACGGCAAGTCCAGCCCTCCTCGAAAGGCGATGTATGCT
>JAJRPK010000002.1 GCA_024280785.1 Gammaproteobacteria bacterium | reverse complement strand
TGTACACCCAGGCCGTTGATGAAGTCTTTGCCCGGCTGAGCGAAGACCCTCAAAGCGGCCAACAAGACCTTGCCTGGTACATTGCCGATCACCTACTCTCCGTGCGGCAAATTGTCAAAACCAACGGCGACATTCTTGATGAAATCACCTATGACTCATTCGGCAACATCTTAACCGAAACCAACCCTGCCGCCGGAGATCGTTTCAAATTCACCGGCCGCGAGTACGACGAGTTGGTTGATCTCTACTACTACCGTGCCCGCTGGTACGATCCGCAGCTAGGAAAATTCTTAAGCGAGGACCCGTTGGGGTTTGAAGCGGGGGATTATAATTTAACAAGGTATGCAGAAAATAATCCCGCTAATTTTGTGGATTTCAGTGGCTTATGGACTGTTGGAATAGGAGGAGAGTTTGATTTATTTTCCTCTGTTGCTATAATATTTGGGTTGGGGATTGGCGTATCTTTTCATGTTCATTTTGGCTATTCGCCTCAGAATGGATTCACGGCGGGCTTTACTTTTGATCTGTCTATTAAACAAGGGTTTACCGTAAATATTCTTCCACAAGGAAGTGTTGAGCTTGATGTTATCATTACTGATGCCCCTACAGTCGATCCTGTTATGAAAGAAGAGATGTATTTCAGAGGGATATCAACGCCATTGGGTGACTTAGATATAATTGAAGGGGGAAAAGGTGGATATTCTGGGGTAAAGGTTGGTGTTGGCCCTGGTAATGAAGTCAATGCTCATGCAGGGGTAGGAGGTTCGTGGGGATTTAGGATTTGGTAATTTGGGAGATTTTCAACATGGTAGATTTACTGCTGAAGATTTGCGCAGTGACTTTCGCTGTGTTAGGGGCGCTGTGCCAAGCAGCGGCTGGTGTATTGATGATTTTAGTGATCATCCACCGAAAGCCTCATGTGCGATTATTTTTGGATACTTTTTTCAACCCGTTTAATCTTGTTCTAGCCCCACACTTACTTACTGAAACAGGAAGGCAGTATTGGAAGAAGATGTTAATTTGCGTTGGGATGTTTTTTGTATTTTCCGTTCTCGCTTTGCTTTGTGCTTTGATGTACCCTGCAGATCAAAAGCAGTAAAAATAACATCTTTAGCTCTTTGACAAGCAGGCACTTGTACACCCAGGCCGTGGATGAAGTCTTTGCCCGGCTGAGTGAAGACCCTCAAAGTGGCCAACAAGACCTTGCCTGGTACATTGCCGACCACCTACTCTCCGTGCGGCAAATTGTTAAGACCAACGGGGATATTCTTGATGAAATCACTTACGACTCTTTTGGAAACATCTTAAGCGAAACCAACCCTGCCGCTGGGGACCGGTTTAAGTTTACCGGTAGAGAGTACGACGACCTAGTTGACCTCTACTACTACCGCGCCCGGTGGTACGATCCGCAGCTAGGGAAATTCTTGAGTGAGGATCCGTTGGGCGTAGTTCATCCGGATAGCAACAAATACCGGTATATAAAGAACGACCCTGTTAACAAAACAGATCCAAGTGGTCTGGAGCCGACGCTGAATAAATACCCATCAGCTTCGGATATAGCAGTGGAAGGAGGAAAAGCAACCTTAGAGTTTGTTGGAGGAGGAGCAACTAGGATGGCTGGAAGTGCAGCAGGATTCGTGCATGGAGCAATAGTTAATTGGGTAGGAGCAAATGCAGAAGATGCAGTCCGAGCGTTATGCAAAAGATTCACAATTAGGAATTTTATCCTATCAAATCCTTGGATTAAGATTCCTCCTTCTGGCTATGTAGAATATGAGATAAATGTAGAAGAGATCAAATTACTTAAAAACATACTTAGTAAGTTCATAAAACATGCAAGAGAACAACAGCAGAACTTCTCGAAAAGATATAAAGAAGCTGGGATAAAAATAGAGGTGCGGGTAGTAGCAATATTGGCCATATCCTTTTTGGGATGGGACGATAAAAAGTGCCGTAGGAAATATAAATGGTGGATAAACTTGTACTTCGTGGTAAAAGTATGGGAAAATGGAAAACTAGTTGGTATTGATCGGATCCCTGTCAAGGTAAAGGATCGCAAGGGGTGGGTTATTCGTCCGGAAGGGGAGCTTGAAGAGCAAGTTGCAGGTGGAATTCTGCGCTAGAAGGAGGTGTGACATGAATAAGCATCTTTGGGGATTTACATTGATCTTGATGTCGTCTGTATTCAACATTCAAACATATGCAGAACAAAAAGCAGAATTTACCTACGTCTATAAACTTCCATTTGGAGAAAGATGTGTGGAAATGGCTGTATCTCCCTCCGACGAGTACATTGCAGTTTTGGCTAATCGTCCCGTAGGTGATAGAGTTCTCAAACCCGTATTACACCTGATTAGAATCCAAGACAAAAAGGATAAAGTTTTAGACCTTTCGCCTTTGCGCAAGGGTCGTATCGTATATTCTGATTGTGTTCCGCTGTTTTTAGGAAAGAATTATCTGTGTTTACATGAAAATGATGATTTGATTATTTTTGACATACCTACTCTCAACATCCTTTTAAAATGCAAGACGCCAATTATGCCATTTTTTTACTCAGGTAAAGACAAGGAGACTTTGTATGTATATTCACTAGAGAATCGAAAAATAACTGCATATCGTCTACAAGATAAAGCGTTCAAAGAGGTGAAGCATGAATCCATAGAATTTCAGCCTGGCATTTTCCACTTTGCCATTACACCTTGCGGAAAGTATGTGTTCGGTGTATTTAGAGGTGAGATAAAGGATATGTTGGTTGTATATGACATAAAATCTAAGCGATTTACAAGTACAAGAGATGTTGGTGATCTCAAATATCCTCCTACTATTTGTGCTAATCATAGGATGATCTGTATTTGCGCCGACCCACATACAGGCAGGGAGAATACATTTGGTCTCAATGTAGAACCCATGCCTACCCTTCAGTTTTGGTATGTCAGAGATGATGGACAACTTGTCTTGAGAAGAAGAGACAAAGTCACACAGACTAGCTTTACTCGCCCTTATTACACCAATGAGTATGTTTTTCTCGTCTATCATCCTCCAAGTTTCGTTACGCTGAAGCTTCGCCTATACTATTGGACTTCCATCAAGATGTATGATGTTCCCTTTACTTCCGCCAGTTACATTTATGCATCTTCGGGTAGTAATGCGGACTCTTTCTATTTTCTTTATTCGACGCCATCAGGTGAAGAAATCGTCAAGATAAAAATTAGCAAACCATAAAATGCAATCCCTTGGGCCGACTGGTGAGTCTCAATTGGTTCCTCAATGGCAACAGCCTGGCTCAAGTTACATTCACTTACGATGCTGCTTCGCGTCGCACCCAAGCGGTGCGCACCGACGGAACTGGACAAACGATCACCACCACCTGGACCTACGACGCCCTGGGCCGGATCACGGAGATTCTCAACACCTCTAGCTCCGCCGGTACGCTTTC
>JAJRPK010000083.1 GCA_024280785.1 Gammaproteobacteria bacterium | reverse complement strand
ACAGCAACCGCTTACTCTTTAAACTTTCCGGCACTTCTCCGTTTACAATTCTTTGCGCAAGCCCCTCTACTATCGCCGTTTTTCCCACACCCGGCTCTCCTATGAGTACCGGATTGTTTTTTGTCCGCCTTTGTAATACTTGAATCGTTCTTCGAATTTCGTCGTCTCTGCCAATCACCGGGTCGAGCTTGCCAGCCTCGGCCATAGAGGTAAGATCAATAGTGTACTTATCCAATGCCTGACGATTGCTTTCAGCATCGGCCGATGTCACAGCCTCATCACCACGCATATTCTTAATCGCTTCTTCTATTTTTTTAAAATCAAAGCCCGCGTCACGAATTAGCTTTTCTACCTCAAAGCCTTTTTGCATCATCGCCGTTAGTACGGCTTCACTGCTAATATACTGGTCGCCTTTTTCTTGTGCAAACTTGTCCGCCAGATTAAACAGTCGGGCCAATTCTGGCGATATAGAAATATCCCCCGTGGGCTGTTCTATTATCGCAAATTCAGAGAGCTTAGTTTCTAACGCACTAATTAGCCGATCGACACCACCTCCTGATTGTTTTAATACAGGGGCAATAGATCCCGCCTCTTGTTTCAACATGGCCAGCAATAAATGAGCGGGGTCGATTGACGTATGATCTCGGCCCGCCGCTAATGACTGGGCATCTGCAACGGCCTGTTGCAGAGTATTAGTAAACCGATCAAAGCGCATAGTATTTGCCTCGTTTTAACTACCTAAACTAACATTCAATATCACTATATTAATAAGGTCAAATATTAGAAATTCAAGCCGGCAACTCAACAAATAAATTACACTGCATTTTCACCTAACTAAAACGCCGCAACAATGTTCCAGCCGAATAGCAGCAGGCAATTTATTTACCCAATAACGAAATTAATAACGGAAAATAAAGGACAGTTTTTAAGCTGAAATAAGCCGTCAAATCTGGCCGCGTCAACCAAAAAACATAGAGCAATATTATTTTTAACTATTCAGCTTCGATTATCAAACACGGGAGCTCGTGGCGCATCGATCAAGCCAAACGATAGGCGATTTAGCCACGATTTCTGCTCAAAATCAAAATTAGCAGCGTAACGATATTCACCTCGCCGATCTAACGACGGATGGCTGGGAAAATTCTGTTTTAAAACAGTGATGTTATCCTCCGCAAAATCAGGTAGCTCAAGCTCATAATAGCAGTAGGCCATTAACGCTAGGGCATCAGCTACCGCTTTGGTATTTTGAAAGTCTTCAAGCACAACTTTAGCGCGATTAATTGCTGCCACGTAGGCACGACGTTTCACATAATAATTAGCCACTACCAATTCATGCCGAGCTAAAACATGTTTGATATAAATCATTCTAACTTGGGCATCAGCAGCGTAAGGGCTGTCGGGGTAACGCCATAAAAATTCTTGAAACTCTCGAAAGGATTGTCGTGCAGGTTCTACATCCTTGGTCGCTGCATCTAACGAATAGAACCTGGAAAACAAACCGGGTGCCAAACTATAATTGGCCAAGCCTTTCATATACCAAGCGTAATCCGCATCACGATGATCAGGGTGTAATCTTAAAAACCGCTCTGCCGCCGCGATCGCAGCATCTTCGTCACCACTACGGTAGTAGGCATAAATAATTTCTAATTGTGACTGATCGGCATACACGCCAAAAGGAAAGCGCGACTCTAATAATTGCAAATTCTTAACTGAGAGTTCATAACTTTCATCATCAAGTAAATCTTGTACTCGCTCGTACAGCTGCCGTTCAGTTAATAATCGAGTTTTTTCGCGCTCTTGTTCTTTCTCTGATTTGCTGTCCCCGCCAAAAAGAGAACAACCTCCGATTGCCGTGAGCATTCCAACAAAGATAACGGCACAAATAATTTTTTTCATAGCTGTTTTTAACTCAATGATTTCAATGCGGCTTAAATTGGCGCACGCAAAAATAATTTTCAATCATATTTTGCGAATGAGATGCCTAATTCTCGAGCGGAAAATGCAGTCCAAACCATCATTTACCTTAGTAAGCTATATAATTTTCTCAACCGAACAAAATATATAGCTCATTGGTGGTTCTACCGACCAATAGGTCTGCGGTACAATAGTCTGCAAAGGTCGAGTCTACATAGATCCCAATTATCACATAAACTCCCAGCCACCGCGCGCCCATTCAACTAAAAATACTGATCCATGACAAATATAACGCCAAATTCAAACAGCGAGGAACACCCAGAGGATGAAGCTTCGCATCGCGAGACGATATCACGCAATGCCGAGGTTCCTGAAGAGCTATCTGGCCTTCGGTGCGACCAAATTGTCGCTCGGTTGTGGCCTGAATTTTCGCGTGGAAAGCTAAAAACCTGGATCGAATCTGGAGAGCTCACCGCCAACGGCGATGCATGCAAACCAAAACAAAAGTTGTTTACGGGAGTCAAAGTTCAACTGTCAGCCAAGTTTAAACGCATCTCTAGCTGGCAACCTGAACCGTCACCGTTGGATATCGTGTTTGAAGATGACCATTTATTAGTTGTCAATAAGTCCGCCAACTGTGTCGTTCACCCAGCCCCTAGCATCCAGTCGGGCACATTGGTTAACAGCGTTTTGGCTCATTGCCCAAGCAATGCCGAGTTGCCTCGGGGAGGTATCGTACACAGACTAGACAAAGACACTACTGGCCTGATGGTAGTGGCAAAAAGTCTTGAAGCGCACAGTAGCTTGGTGAACCAGCTTCAGCAGAGAACTGTCAGCCGTGTCTATCGTGCTTT
>JAJRPK010000082.1 GCA_024280785.1 Gammaproteobacteria bacterium | reverse complement strand
CCATACTCACCCCGATCATTCGCCTGCCGTGGCGCCGTTGTCTAGTGCAACCGGAGCTACTGTATTTGGTATGTTAGCTGAATATACGATGTTTCAAGATGAAACGTTTAAACCCGATTGGCAGATCAAACATGATGAATTGATATCTGCTAACGATTTCACCTTGAGAGCCGTGCACACGCCGGGCCACGTTAGTAACCATGTATGTTTTTTGCTAGAAGAAGAAGGGGTGCTACTAGCGGGAGACCATATTATGAACGGTTCGACAGTGGTTATTGTGCCGCCTGGTGGCGATATGAAAGCTTATATAGAATCGCTAGAGCTACTGGAAAAATATAATCTTAAAAAAATTGCTCCCGCTCATGGCGAATGGATGGATCATCCGATGGAGACTGTCCGCTGGTTGGTAAAGCATCGCTTGGCGAGAGAATCCAAGGTGGTCGAGAAATTACCTGCTGATCGAGCGGTGACGTTATTCGAATTAGTTCGCGACGTCTATGATGATGTTGATGTAACGCTACATGGAATGGCGCAGCTGTCGCTATTGGCACATCTTATAAAATTGCAAAAAGAGAATCGAGCAGTCAGTGAAGGAGAGGGAGATCAGCAAATATGGCGCCTGATTTAACTCGAAATTAAATAAGAAATTCTAATCTATACGAATACATAAACAGTAAAAAATAAATTTTGAGTCGTAGACTATTTTGAAAAAGCTATCGAGTTGGTTTTTATATATGATCGAGTGCGCCGATGGACGCTTGTATACGGGCATAACAACCGATGTAAGGCGTCGCTTTGAAGAGCACGGCAGCGATGGTAGCAAAGGAGCAAAGGCACTTAGGGGCAAAGGGCCGCTTAAGTTAGTCTTCCAACAGCAGATGAAAGATCGTTCTCAGGCCAGTGTGGTAGAAAGCCAGATTAAGAAATTAACTAAACAACAAAAACTGGCATTAGTAAAAGCCGGCGCGTTAAGTGAGGAGCTATTATGAATTTAAGGGTAGATAAGTATTTCTTGGGAATAAAACAGTATTTGTTGGGGCTGGAATCATTGGGTCGTAAAGGCATGCTTTTGCCGGTGATATTGTTGCTCGCGGCCTGTAGCAATGATCCGGTGCCCGAAGAAGCGATTGACTCGCTTAACGGATTTGGTGACGTTGATGTGACGATTAAAGTGGGTGAGCTTGCTCCAGACTTTGTCTCTACCGATGCATCGGGCGAAGCGGTCACCTTGGCAGATTATCGTGGCCAAGCAAACGTTATGTTGGTGTTTTATCGCGGTAACTGGTGCCCGTTTTGTGTCAGTCACCTCGACGATATCCAAAACCTGTTTCCCATCTTAGAGAAATATGAGACCCAATTATTAGCGATTAGTCCAGATGACGCCAAGGCTTCGCAAAAATTGGCAAAAAAGTTTGATCAACCCTATCGCTTTGTCGCCGATGTTGATTTGACGATAGCGGACCTTTATGGTGTTCGCCGCGATGAAAAAATACCACATCCCGCCGTTGTTCTTATTGACAAGCAAGGTGTTGTTGTCTGGTATTACGCTGGTGAAAACTATAAACAACGGCCGTCTTCTGAGCAATTACAGAGGGTCATTGAGCAACATCTATAACTTCGGCGCAGGAATTTCGCTCGCCGTCAGGGGTTGCTGTTAACCCCGATGGTGCTGCCTTATTTGTCTGTCGATTACGGTCTAAGAGCATAAATTATAAATACGCGCTTTATTGGTCTTGCCTAGCCGCTTGGCTGCTTTTACCATAGCCGTTACTATCGACGGTTGTTCAATGAAGCCATTCTTTAATCGACAATAAATTTACTTTTTTAGAGAGCCTTCCACGTGTCAGATCAAACGCTTCCCCAACTCATTCAGCAATCGGCTAAGCAGTTTGCCGAGAAAATTGCGATTCAGGAACCGGACCGTAAAATTTCTTTTTCCGAACTCGAAGGACTACGGTTGAAGTCTTGTCGCGCTTTTATGGCGGCGGGCATAGAGAAGGGTGATCGTATTGCTATTTGGGCTCCCAACATCTCCGAATGGATCATTGCGGCCATTGGGCTGCAATCGGCAGGAGGTGTTTTGGTACCCTTGAATACAAGGATGAAGGGGAGTGAAGCGGCGTTTATCCTCAATGCCAGTGGTGCCAAGCTCTTGTTAACGGTATCAGGATTTTTAGGTATCGATTATCCGGCGATGCTGGTGGCCGAGAAAATGCCTGACCTTGAGCAGATGATTATGCTGCGTGGAGAGGCCGATGGAGCTAGTTTGTGGGCAGATTTTCTTGCCAGAGGCTCTGCTGTAAGCGACGCGGAGGCTCAGCAGCGCTCAGACTCAGTTATGGCTAGCGATACCATGGATATCATGTTTACGTCGGGAACAACGGGTAAACCTAAAGGTGTTATTAGTGCTCATGGGCAAAACATCGAATCTTTTAATGCCTGGAGTGGTACCGTTGGTTTAGAATCCAGTGATAACTATTTAGTGATCAATCCATTTTTTCATTCTTTTGGATATAAAGCCGGTTGGTTGTCGGCGATCATTAAAGGAGCAAAAATTTTACCGGTGTTGTCTTTTGATCTTGATGCAGTTCTCGCACAAATAGAACGCGATAAAGTTTCGATGTTACCGGGGCCACCTACCATTTATCAGTCCCTATTGGCTCACCCGAGGCGGGGGGACTATGATTTGTCCAGTTTGCGACTGGCTGTTACCGGGGCTGCAGCAGTTCCTGTAGAGCTAATAAACCGAATGTGGAACGAATTGGGCTTTAGTACAGTTCTGACCGCTTACGGTTTAACAGAAACTTGCGGTGTGGTCACGATATGCCGTTCAGAAGACGATGCGGAAACCATTTCGACGACGTCTGGTCGTGCCATTCCCGGCGTAGAAGTTAAATGTGTGGGTAGCGACGGTAGTGAGGTTGTGAATGGTGAAGCCGGAGAGATTTTTGTTCGCGGCTATAACTTGATGCAAGGCTATTTTAACAATGAAGCGGCGACAGCCGAGGCGATAGATGATGACGGTTGGTTACATACTGGTGACGTTGGAGTCCTGAATGATGAGGGTTATCTTCGCATTACTGACCGTTTAAAAGATATGATTATTTCTGGTGGTTTCAATGTATATCCCGCAGAAATAGAGAATGGCTTGGCAAGTATTCCCGGTGTCGTGCAGTCAGCGGTTGTCGGCCTACCGGATGAACGTATGGGCGAGGTAGCAAAAGCTTTTATTGTCAAGCTTCCTGACAGCGAACTTACAGGCGAGCAAGTCATTGCATGGTGCCGTGAGAATATGGCTAATTATAAAGTGCCGCGTGTGGTTGAGTTTATTAGTGAAATGCCGTTAAACGCAGCGGGTAAAATTTTAAAGACAGAGCTTCGCACGCGAGATTGAGAACCTTTTTTTACTAGTGAAAAGATACTGCGGAGGCTCTTGAAACGCATACCCTTTATTTCAAGACACACATAAATATATCCCTATAGTTCGACGCTGACATCCCTGCCAGCAACGGTCTTGAAATCAAGGGTATGCGTTTCAAGAGCCTTATTAGTGGCAATTCAATTTGCAGTTTTTCTGGACTCAGAGGGAGATAGCCCAAATTGTTTGCGATATCGGCGAGAAAAATATAGCGGATCATCGTAGCCGACGCGGTTGGCAATAAGGTTTATGGCCATGTTGGTGTGACTGAGCAATTCCTGAGCTTTTTGCATTCGCATACGGTCACGCCATTTTATCAAACTAGTGCCGTAGTGCTGGCTGAACAAAGCGTTGAGTCGGCTGGCGGAGAGGTTAACGTGACGGGCGATATCTTCCAGTGAAAGTTGATTGCAATATCTTGCTAGCACGTAGTTGACCACTTCGCCTAGTCTTTGATCTGAAGGCGCTGGCCGGTTGTTTAGTTCGTTAAATCTGCGCAGTCTTATGAGGATGTTTTCAATAAGGTTATGGCAAAGTCGTTCATTGATGTCGGCTCGTTGGTATGTGGTGGACTGTAATTCGGCCAGATGAGTGCTTAGCTGGGATAATTCTTCAGAATTGTCTAACGAGAGAATCATTGGTTGATCTAGCGAGAACGCCCAGTCCATCAATTCAAACCACTCGGGTCGAGATCGGAAAGTTAGCCAATCAAATTGCCAGATTTTGTGCTGCTGGTGCCGTGCAACGGTGCATTCACAACCGGGAGGAACCAGCGCAATAATTCCTTTCGGCAAGTCAGTTTTTACACCCTCGACATCGATTTCACCGACGCCAGATATTGTTGAATACAATGTCCAGAACTCCACAGTGATTGGGTGGATGATCGGAAAGTCCATTACATGGTTGTCGTTAAGAGATTGCTGCTGACAAATAAAATTGTAATAGATTTTAGGTTTATGCAAAATCGCCTGAAAGCAATGAGATAGAAACTCCTTTGCGACGCTCTCGTTACGCGGTTGAAATTGATCGTTAAAATGCGCCCGCCATTGGCTGAATAGGCTGCCAGATTCCCGTAACTCTGCCAGTTGAGCATAGAATTTTTGGCCTCTTTCGATAGTATGAGCTTCTTGGTTATCCCGCCACGGAGAAATTACAATGGTTGCCCAATATTCCTGCGCCCGCTGTTTCGTTTCGTCATCAGCTTCGGCACCGCAAATAGCGGTAAAAACAAGCTGAGCTAATGCCTCAGGCCCATTAAGGGCAGTCGAATTATCCATGTATATACGCCAATTGCTTATGTTGGTGCAGGGTAGCGCAATGCTATGCTCGCGTCACGGTGTAAGACCTTTGTTATTACAGAGTTCTGCGGTTACAGAAAGCGTTTATCTTGAAGACTGCTGATAGCAACATTGAAGCCATAAGATTTAACGACGAGACTTAAGCTTGAAAATTTAACCTTAAAGAAGGCAGGGTACAAATAATGGTAAATGATGAGCAAATTGAAAATTTCATGACCGACCCACTTGGTTTTTTTGAAGGGTCGGTAACCAAGATGCATACTATTGATGAAGGGGAATTACTAGAACTTCAGTTGGGAGCGATGAAAAAGCGATTCGGTATGCATTATGAGTCGATAGAAATGTTGCGAAAGCTGGCACAGCGTCTGGGCATTACCGAGCTAAATGGAATCAACGATATTGTACCGTTGTTATTTGCCCACACTGCTTTTAAGTCTTATCCCGCTGTGTTGATTGATAAAAACCGCTGGGATTTGATGACTAAGTGGCTACAAAAACTTACAAGTTATGATTTGTCGGGGTTAAATGTTGATGGTTGCGAATCGTTAGATGAATGGTTAGATCGTCTCGATGAACAGACGCCGCTCGAGGTAATTACTTCTTCAGGGACTACGGGTACAGTTTCTTTAATTCCAAAATCGCGCGACCAAGCCTACTACACCATGAAAATATGGCGATGCTTCTTGTTTCAAACTTTTGGCAAAGAACCTACCCTGGATGAGATGAATCCGGATGTCGACGTGATTTGGCCAAACCATGCTAAAGGCAAGTTGGGACACTTACGGATGGCCAATTTACTTCGTAAAGAATTTACCGGTGGAGATGAAAGCCGTTTTCACGCGCTATACGATGAAGCCATTGATAGCGACCTTATGTTCCTGGCGAGTAAAATGCGGGCGGCTGCATCAAAGGGAGAGCTAGATCGATTAGACATTCCGCCGAAACTTCTTGCTCGCAAAGATGAATTTTTGGCGATGCAAGCAAAGCGGCCACAGGATATGGCAGATTTTCTTGCTAACTGCACGGATAAGCTAAGTGGCAAGCGCATATTTATGACGGCTGCGTATTCGATCTTATACGATTTAGCTGTCGAAGGTTTAGCGAAAGGGATTAAGAATGTTTTTGCTAAAAATTCAGCAATTTTGACGGGTGGCGGACTCAAAGGAGTTTCACTACCTGACAATTACCTGGAAGTGATAAAAGAGTTTTTGGGTGTTGATACGATTCAAGAAGGTTACGGAATGTCTGAGATAGGGGCCTTTCATTGGGCCTGTGAGTATGGTCATTATCATATGCAACCTTGGGTAATTCCCTTTATTCTTGACCCGGATACTAACGAACCATTACCGCGTAAAGGCACAGTGACTGGTCGGGCAGCGTTTTATGATCTAGTTAATGATAGCCATTGGGGCGGGATCATCTCTGGAGATGAAGTTACTATGCACTGGGATACGCCCTGTAAATGTGGCCAGAAAAGTGTCTACGTAGCCCATGACATTATGCGTTATAGCGAAAAGGAGGGAGTTGAGGACGACAGGATTAGTTGTTCGGCAACCCAGCAGGTGGCAGATGAGGTGGTTGAGTTTATGCGGGCATTTGAAGCCTAAAACAGCGGATTTAAAATATTCTAGATACTTGAATCTTCTAGGTACAATAAATTCACATAGAGCGGCGACAAAATGGGTACATTTAAATTACCTTTGTTTATTAGAGGGAAATTGATAGAAGAGGATTGGGTTGAGTTTGGTGGTCGTTCAGCAGGAGCTGGTTTTTTGGCCCCAGACCCGCATAAATATGTTGATCAGCTTCCTTTGGCCAGCATAGGAGATATGCAGGATATCCAGGAAATTTCGTTTGATGAGATTCTTGACGTTTTGGAAGAGCTGGGTAAAAATCTTGACTTTGATAGCAATCCTTATATACGAGAAGCCTATGAGGCAGGTTTGGTTGCGGCAAATTATCCCCCCAATATT
This sequence comes from Gammaproteobacteria bacterium, assembly GCA_024280785.1. Taxonomy (GTDB): domain Bacteria; phylum Pseudomonadota; class Gammaproteobacteria; order Pseudomonadales; family UBA7434; genus UBA7434. Next base: position 780 of record JAJRPK010000082.1, on the reverse strand, counting down.
TTAAAAAACAGTTATGTCATGTTGCCAGCCGTTTTTAATCGAGATTCAATTCGCGAAATCGCAGAGCAAAGGATTGGCATAGAATATCTCGAGGGTTGGGTAAGCAGTACATTGCTTGATGGTCGCAAGATAAATATTCGCGCCTTTGGTGCAAGGTCGGTCCATATCCCAGCCGGTAATGGTGGTTTGGTTTCGGCTGTTACATTGATCCGTAATGCGATTACTCGCAGCGATGGGATAATAAAAGTCCCCTCTAACGACCCTTTGACAGCCATGGCACTGGCTCGTACTTTGGCTGATATTGCTCCTGATCATCCGGTGACTAAGCATTTGACGGTTGCTTATTGGAAGGGGGGTGATGAAGCCGTAGAGAAAAAGTTATATAGGCCAGAAAATGTAGAGAAAATTATTGCTTGGGGCGGCTTTGCAGCGGTTAAGCATGTCACCAAGTTTATTCAGCCGGGTTTGGAGATGATAGGGCTCGATCCAAAACGCAGTGTGACAATAATTGGTCCTGAGGCCTTTGCCGATGACGATACCTTGGTTGAAGTAGCTAAGCGAGTTGCCTGTGATATCGGGATGGCTAATCAAGAGGCCTGTTCAAGCGCTAGAGTTATTTATGTTTTGTGCGGGACTGATAGTGATGCAATAGAGGCATTGAATCGCTTTGGTGAATTGATTTACGCCGCGATGATGGCTATGCCTGATTCTTTAACGTCGAAGCCGAAAACATTTGACCGAGAGTTGAAGGACGAAATGGATGCTACGCGTATGGATGAT
>JAJRPK010000081.1 GCA_024280785.1 Gammaproteobacteria bacterium | reverse complement strand
GGGACAGTAGACTATTCTGATTATCTCGCTGCAAAGTTGAGTCTTCCGTAAATTATGCTCAATAAACAACCAATAAGTGAACTTTTTAACTGAAATATTCTTTCTGTTACGACTAAAAAACACTACAATGCGCCGCCTAGCCCCTGCCCGCACCTGAGTTTAACGTACATTGACGTTAAAACTGCTGTTCTCAGTTGCTGTCCATTGTCCATCGCTGATCCATAGTTGTTGTTCCAAAATTGTTGTTCCAAGCCAATTAGTGCGGCTGCTCTGCCGCCGCCAACCCGAGATTCTTATGTCATCCCCCAACGCTATCCTTTTTACTGATTTGGCTTTATCCCCCGCTGTGCAAAAAGCGGTTAAAGCTACAGGCTACGAACAACCCACACCGATTCAAGCGATGAGCATCCCACACTTGCTCAATGGTGATGACTTATTAGGAGTCGCTCAAACGGGTACCGGTAAAACAGCAGCATTTGCTTTGCCATTACTTAGCCAAATTGATCTGAACGTAAAGTCTCCACAGATATTAGTATTGGCACCAACGAGAGAACTGGCTATTCAAGTTGCCGAAGCGTTTCAAACTTACGCCGCCCACATGAAAGGCTTTCATGTCCTGCCTATTTATGGCGGTCAAGATATGGGCGGCCAACTGCGTCAGTTAAAGCGCGGCGTTCATGTCGTTGTCGGGACTCCAGGTCGGATCATGGATCACCTGCGCAGAAAAAGCCTTAACCTCGACAGCCTTGGCAGCCTGGTACTCGATGAAGCCGACGAAATGTTGCGTATGGGTTTTATCGACGACGTTGAATGGATATTGGAACACACTCCCGAACAGCGCCAAATTGCGCTATTTTCAGCGACGATGCCAAAACCCATTCGTAAAGTTGCCGAACGCTATTTAAATCACCCCCAAGAAATTAGTATCGCCAGCGATACGATGACGGCAAGCCAGATAGAACAACGCTATATCATGGTCAATGGATTTGACCGCAAGCTCGATGCCATTACGCGGATATTAGAAGCCGAAGAATACGATGCCATGTTGATCTTCGTTCGCACTAAGACAGCAACTGCCGAGCTAGCAGAAAAACTCGAGGCCAGAGGCCATTCAGCTTCGCCAATGAACGGCGATATGAATCAGGCCTTGCGCGAGCGCACAATCAAACGACTAAAGAGCAAGCAATTAGACATTATTATTGCCACCGATGTTGCTGCACGAGGCATTGATGTAGAACGTATCAGTCACGTTATCAACTTTGACATCCCTTATGACAGTGAAGCCTACGTTCACCGTATTGGTCGAACCGGCCGCGCTGGCCGCGACGGAAAAGCTATATTATTTGTCGCCCCGAGAGAAAGGCGTTTGTTGCAAACCATAGAACGCGCAACGCGTCAGCCGATCGCCTTGATGGATCTTCCCAGCGGCCGTGAAGTATCGAGCAAACGCATTCAAAATTTTAAAAACCAATTAACCGAGGTATTAAATAGTCAAGATCTCAACTTTTTTTACGATATTCTCTCCGAATATAGCCAAGAGGTTGACCGATCAGCAGAAGACATCGCTTCAGCATTGACCTATTTATTACAGCAAGATCGCCCTCTACAAGTAAGCGATGCTCCGCGACCTAAAAAACGCGAACGATCAAAGCGCTCTGACGATAATCGAAGGGATGAAGGAAGGGGGGGTGAACGGGGACGAAGCGGCGAAAGAGGAAGGGGAAGAGACCGGGAAAGAGGTAGCGGCCGAAGAGACTCTAATCCATCGGATGTACCGATGGCCACTTACCGTATCGAAGTGGGCCACAATGATGAAGTTAAGCCGGGCGATATTGTCGGCGCCATTGCCAATGAAGCAGGGCTAGATAGCAAGCATATAGGTCATATCAAATTAAACGACGACTATAGCACTGTCGATTTACCGGCTGATATGCCCAAAGATATATTGCATCACTTAAAGAAGGTGCGAGTTCGGCAACGACCTTTGTCGATTAGTTTAGAGAAAGCAGCCGAAAAAACAGGCAGCGGTAAAAAGAAGAAGAAAAAGCCTTATGTCTCTAAAGCGGACAGAAGTAGTGAAGATGCCAAGACAACAAGTGATAAGCCTAAAAAGCGCAAAGCTAAAGATGACCAAGCTAAAGCAGATAAACCAAAGAAGAAAAAAAAGGATAACGCTGAATAGAGCAAGCTACCGCGACACTATTCATGCACTTGTCGCTCACACCCGCCTTTTCTTATAGCGCCATGCTACTTATTCTTAATCAAAGTAAATAGTGCAGCGCTGCGGCTTGCTTTTTCTGGTTAAAACTGAAACCGGACGCCAACATAGGGGTCGTCGTAAACATCAACATCAACATCGCCACCGTCGGTATCAATTTCAATTTTTCGATAGCCAATATAAAAAGTACCGTTTTCTAATAGGTGATAACTTATTCTTGCATCGACTTCAAACAAATTATCGAAGTCGCCGCCGGTGATAATACTGGGCGAGTAGTTCAGCTCAACGCCCGCGACTAACTTATTAATAATTTCAGTTGTTGCTCCCAACGCCAGAGCGATTCCGTAGCCAGTCTCATCTTCGGCGTCGAGCCAAAAAGCCTTGGCACCCATCTGCACGTCAAACCGGCCCAGTTTATCTTCGGTGTAAAACTTATAACTCAGCTGATTGCTATCGATATCATCAAAATCTGCATGCATAAGTGCGAGCTGCCCGGCAAAATCCTTTTCGTACTCGGCAGTAAAACGCAAATCGATATAGTCATCGCTAATCGACAATTCCATTTCATTTGCACTGCTTATAACCGGGATGATAAATAGTGAACTGGCCGCGATAATTAAAAGAGTGGATAGCTTTTTCATATTAAGTGACTTCCGTCTAATGGCTACTAGATAGCTTAAATGACTTACACACATAACTTAGGGTGAAGGATAGGTAGAAAGCGAAGATTATCGTACCAATTGCTCGCCACTGCAATAAAACCGTGCACACTTGCTCTGATAATTATTGTTGCTTTAAGTCGCTGTGGGTTTGATCCAACAAACGTTGATTAAGCTTTACTTTATTAAGGATATTTTTAAACGACATTAACTCCATAGGCTCCTTACGATGTTCACGGGCAATAGAAACCAACCGCTTACCGTGGCTAAAAAATATCTTATAGGCTTGCCAAATAGAATGGCGAGGATCAAACATATGCGTAGGCAACGAAGAAATCCCGTTGACCTCGATAATAATAAACTCGCCTCGTTGAAGCGCCTGTTCATTTTCGGCTTTCACATCGAGCCTGCCGTAGTTAAACCCCGGTTGGCTCTCAAACAGATCAAACAATTTTTTCTCTAAGGCCACGGTCAGCAAATGAGCGTCATCGGTAAATTTACATCCCATCGTGTGCGAGCCAATAAACGACAAACACACTGACTCGCCATCAACTGGCACCACGGCTGTATCAAAATACTGTAAAAAAGTAGCCCAATGATGAGTGTATCGATAGTGATTTTTCGCCAGCGTTAACAAACTGTCTTGGCCATTGCCGACTACAGTAGGAAAGTGCTTAACATTGATTCCCGTGATTTTAGCTACGCCCTGCTCGCGAGTATAAAAAATGCCGCATTCAAATCGAAAAGGAGTAAATTTCTGCACGAGATAATCTCCCGACAGCTTTGATAAGCAGCTAGCAATATCACCATCTTTTTCAAGCTTGATAATGCCTTTACCCACCATGCCAATATCCGGTTTTAAAATAACAGGATATCCATGACGATCGGCAAAATTGATAATAAAACTCTGTTTATCAACTTGAGAGAAACTAGAACGCATTAATTCTGTTGGTAAAAAAAGCGACTGATCAAATTGCTGTTGAGTATGAAACTTTGAACCAATACCAATTTCCCCATGATCGAGAGCATAGTTTGCTTTGGCTAAAAAAGGCACGCTGACACGCTGACGTAAGCACTGAACGCCAAGGTAAAGATAAAAAGGAAATTCAAACAGCCAAGACGGCCAAAATTCGTAGGGTTTAATCCACGATTTAGGCTGGCTTGTTGAAGGAGTTACAGCTGGGATCACGGCATTACTCAAGCGACGGAAATAGGAAATAGGAAATAGGAAATAGGAAATAGGATTAGACTACAAAACTGACCCGGATACCATTCCCTATTGGCTACCTGTATTAGGCTACCTGTATTAGCTCAGATTAAAGCTGGCATTATGTTGCTGCCGGGCAACCCCCGGCAACTCGCTTTTAACATGCTTAAAAGCTAATGATTGTGCGCCGACCCCGTCGCTCCAGGACTACGAAAGTTCTCAACTAATTGTTG
>JAJRPK010000080.1 GCA_024280785.1 Gammaproteobacteria bacterium | reverse complement strand
ATCAGAACCAGACCCCGTCTCTGAGTCGCAACCCAGCAGTAAAATCAATAAGCCATGTAGCAATACGATCGAGAATCTCATTCGATATTCCATCTCCAAGTCCGACTACCAAACTAATCTAAAATATACTAATAAGGTATTTGAAAAGAACACCCTCTATTTCAAAACCGTTGCTGGCAGGGATGCCAGCGTCGAACTACAGGGACATATTAATGTGTGTCTTGAAATAAAGGGTGTTCTTTTCAAATACCTCGGTAGTAAGTGGCCATTATTATTATCAGCTATTCTTGTCAGCTGTTCTTATCAACTTAAGTCGCCCAGCAGGCGCAAAAACTCTTGCCGTGTATTATAGGAATCTCTAAACTCCCCCAACATAACAGAAGAACCCATTACCGAATTTTGTTTTTCTACGCCGCGCATCATCATGCACATGTGCTTGGCTTCGACAATAACCCCGACACCAATGGCGCCTGTTACCGACAACACCGCATCGGCAATTTGTCGCGTCAAACGCTCCTGAATTTGAAAACGCTTGGCGTACATATCGACAATTCGAGCAAACTTGGATAAACCTAACACCTTACCATTGGGAATGTAGCCTATATGGCAGGTACCAATAAATGGCAACATATGGTGTTCGCACATGGAATAAAGCTCAATACTTTTAACCACTACCATTTCGTCTGTGCCCGATTCAAAAACAGCACCGTTTACTACATCATCTAGATTGCGATCATAGCCTTGAGTGATCGCTCGCATTGCTTTGGCAGCGCGTTTGGGTGTATCACGCAAACCCGCACGATTTAGATCTTCGCCCAGCTCTGCTAATATTTCTCGATAATGCATCTCAAGCTGAGTGTTATCAGAATTTAATGACATGGCTCAATCCCCGTATAAAATCTTTTGACTATCGCAATGGCAATGGCTTCGTTATTGCCATCTCTTCGTAATTAATTTATTTAAAATCGTTGTCTAAATCGCGTGTTTGTATAAAGGCCTACCGCTTACAAGCAGTTCCAGCGTCCACAAAACAGCATCGATAAATCTAATAACTTGTATCACGTGGTTTTTTCCTGCGTTCAAAATATAAATCTGCCGCTTGAATAACACGCTCAAAATAACCATCGCTTTCAGCCGCCAAATGGTGTCGAGCATCTTTAATACGAAAAAACTTGGCTCGAGGAAACTTATCTTGAATAGCCTTTAGATTGTGCCGCCAATCAACTGTCGTATCACCTTCTCCCTGTACAACTAGAATTTCCATCTCACCCCAGCTTAATTGCTTAAACCGTTTTTCCCACTGCAACATCGCAGTAACCCACTGGATAGGCATACGTTCAACTCTTAACGGATCTTGATGTTCCATAAAGTTCAAAAACTGATTGTCGTGCGAGTTTTTGGCAAAGTTACGCCGTACGCTAGGAACAAAACCCCTGAGAACACAATGAGCAATACGGATGCCAAACCAACCTTTAGGCCTCACTAGTGGAGCCAACAGCAGTACTTTATCAAAAGGCCCTACTCTTTCATCGTACTGCTGACTCAGTAAGTAATCCATGACAATAGCTCCACCCATACTCTGCGCCACAACATGCCACGGCGAAGGAATTTTTTGGTAAAAAAAATCTAAACACTGTCGCAACGCCAATACGTAATCACCAAAACTCTCTATACTCGCCCGCCTACCCGACGACATACCATGCCCTGGCAAGTCGATGGCCACGACGTTGCAACCCCTATGCAGTAGATAATTAATCATTTTATCAAACAAGCCGACATGGTCCATATAACCGTGGATAACAAAGCAACTTCTTTGCGCATCGGGCACGCTAAAGTAATGGCATGCAATATGACTGTCGCCGCAGTCAATAGCGCCAAAGTGGTGGGACACACCTTCTATAGACGATTTAAAGTCAATGCCATAGAATTCAAAATAACTTTGCTCTTCCACGGTAGGATGATAAACCTGAGCCAAATCTAACGATCTTATATTGCTGCAAACTTGATCGACGTTCATACCAACACCCACTGATTATCTACAGCCCTTAAGTTTAAACTCAAAATAGTTTAATCACCGTTACGACTGACTTCTCTTTTCAAGAATCTCTACGGCTGGCAATACTTTGCCTTCGACAAACTCTAAAAATGCCCCTCCGCCGGTGGAGATATAGGAAATCTTGTCAGCGACACCGTATTTATCAATAGCTGCTAAGGTATCACCGCCGCCCGCAATAGAAAAGGCATCACTATTGGCAATGGCTTCGGCAATGGCTTGTGTGCCCGCAGAAAATTGGTCGAATTCAAAGACTCCTACCGGCCCGTTCCAAATAATCGTTTTCGCCTGGTGTAAAATTGCCGCTAACTGCTTCTGACTCTCGGGGCCGACATCCATAATCATGTCGTCATCGGCCACATCAGCCGTCATTTTTATCTCTGCCACCGCCGTCTCTGAAAATTCTTTACCGGTAACAACATCCTCAGGAATAGGAATTCTTATTTTCTTAGCTAAGGACTTAGCCCTATCAATAAGATCATGCTCGCATAGCGAATTTCCCACCGGTTTTCCCGCCGCAGCCAAGAAGGTATTAGCAATACCACCACCAACAACCAATTGATCAACTTTAGCTGATAGCGACTCTAACACCAGTAGCTTGGTAGAAACTTTCGAACCGCCAACAATGGCAACGACCGGTCTAGCCGGATTCGCCAGTGCACGACCCAAAGCCTCTAGCTCTGCCGCCAAAAGCGGTCCCGCGCAAGCGACCGGTGCATATTTTGCTACTCCATGAGTAGAGGCCTGCGCACGATGTGCCGTGCCAAAAGCGTCCATCACAAAAATATCACATAAACCAGCATAGGCCTTTGCCAATTCATCGGCATTATTTTTTTCGCCAATATTAAACCTTACATTCTCTAACAGACAAACACCGCCGTCATCAATCGTTACTCCGCTTTGCCAGTCATTAACCAAAGGAACATCAACGGCTAACAACTTGGACAAATGCTTAGCGACAGGCGCCAAAGTAAACTCTTTGTTATCTAATCCTGAGCCTCCCTCGACTGGCCGACCTAAATGCGACATTAAAATTACTTTTGCTCCCGCTGCAATGGCCTGCTTAATCGTTGGCAACGCTGCGACAATGCGAGCATCGGAACTGACCGCGCCATTTTTAATCGGTACATTCAAGTCTTCTCGAATCAGCACTCTTTTTCCTGCCAAAGGCAAGTCTTTCATTAGAAACACAGATCTATCACCCCAAGAATTAATACCCTAACAAATTATGCCGTAGCGCGTATCGATGAAAACAACCGATAACACGTTCTACAAGAGTTACTAATAAGTCTCTTGAAAAGAATACCCTTTATTTCAAGACACACATAAATATGTCCCTATAGTTCGACGCTGGCATCCCTGCCAGCAACGGTCTTGAAATAAAGGGTATTCTTTTCAAGAGCCTCAGTAGCAACGTCAGCTGTCTTTCAAATATAGAGCCAAATCGAGCATTCGGTTGGCGAAAGCCCACTCGTTATCAAACCAAATTAAAATATTTACCGTCTTAGCCATACTCACCCGAGTTTGTTGCGCATCTACGATTCCCGAATGGGAGTCGTGATTAAAATCGCAAGAGGCCAATAACGCCTCGGTATAGCCGAGTATACCCAACAACTGCTGCTCTGCTGCCAGCCTTAAACATTCGTTCACCTGTTCGACAGTAATTTTTTTACTGAGGTTAATAGTAACGTTTAATGCCGAGACATTATTGACCGGGACTCTAAGAGCATGGGCGACAAATTTTCCCTGCAATTTTGGCAAAATGCGGCCAATGCCTTGCGCCAATGCTGTGTCGACCGGGATAATAGATTGTGATGCTGCCCGATTGCGGCGTAAATCTGAACTATGGTAAGCGTCGATCACCGGCTGATCGTGCATTGATGCATGAATGGTGGTGATGACACCGTTCTCTATTCCAAAGGCTTCATCCAATACCGACAACACTGGAACCAAAGCATTACTGGTGCAAGAGGCCGCCGATAAAACCGGCATATCACCATGGGCTTGCTGGTGATTAACCCCATAAACTAACGCCGGGATTTTGGCCTCCCCGGGGTTAGACAATAAAACTTGCCGCGCCCCAGCTTTTATATGTTGTTCGGCTACCCCCATCGTCGTAATTTTTCCGGTGCACTCTAACACCAAATCAACAGCTAGCTCGCCCCACGGCAACTCTCTGTGATCAGCCTGCTGATACAACGCAATAGCGTATTGGGCTATTAGTAGAGAGTCATCTTTGTTAGAGACGGCAGCGGGAAAGCGCCCGTGGGTACTATCGAAAGTCGTTAGGTAAGTGACAGCCTCTTGTGAGGCTATCTCGTTTATTGCTACGATAGCCAGACCTTTTGTGGACGATTCTTTCGTAGACAGTTCCTTGGTCGCCGATTCTTTATCGGATGATCTATCAGCGTCCTGACGCTCATACCAAGCGCGCAAAATGCAGCGACCTACTCGCCCATAACCATTAATGGCTATACGCACTGATTAGCACCTTTCGATTCCGGCACATAGGTCATCAAGTAAAGATGCTCACAATTCAACGCATTCACAGTGTCAATCAATTAATGAGCGAACTTCATCTACCACCGCGTCAACGGTAATACCAAAGTATTTAAATAAGTCACTGGCCGGTGCAGATTCGCCAAACGTTGTCATACCCACGACTCGGCCATCCAGACCCACATACTTGTACCAAAAATCTACATGAGCCGCTTCGACTGCCACACGACTCAATACGTTTGATGGTAATACCGCTTCTCGATAGGCCGCGTCTTGGCGATCAAACTTATCGGTTGATGGCATAGAAACAACTCGTATACTTTTGCCTTCATCCCTTAAAATATTAGCCGCATCCATTGCTAACCCCACTTCAGAGCCGGTAGAGATAATAATGGCATCCACTTTATTGCCACTCTCTTGCATTAATACATAGCCACCGCGCGCAATATCGGCCACCTGCTCTTCCGTTCGCTGCTGATGCGGTAAGCCTTGACGAGTAAAGATAAGCGCCGTCGGCCCATCGGCACTTTGAATAGCAGATTTCCACGACACGGCAGACTCAACGGTATCGCAGGGCCTCCATGTAGTTAAGTTGGGTGTACTGCGTAAACTGGTTAACTGCTCGACGGGTTGGTGGGTAGGGCCGTCTTCTCCCAAACCAATTGAGTCGTGAGTGTAAACAAAAATACTGCGCTGCTTCATTAGCGCCGCCATACGAACTGCATTGCGAGCGTATTCCATGAACATCAAGAAGGTAGCACCATAAGGCATAAGTCCACCGTGCAAGGTAATCCCGTTCATCATTGCGGACATACCGAATTCACGCACACCGTAATACAGATAGTTGCCGCTCGCGTCGTCGGCGGTAATGCCTTTTACTCCAGACCAAATAGTGTTATTCGAACCCGCTAAATCTGCCGACCCACCGAGTAATTCGGGCAATTCGGGCCCATAAGCATTCAGGCAGTTTTCAGAAGCCTTTCGTGTTGCTATGTTGTCACCACTAGCTTGGCACTGCGCAATATACGCATTGGCCTTATCATTAAAGTCAGTCGGTAAGTCTCCAACGATTCGCCGACGGTACTCTGCCGCCAATTCGGGATACGCCGCCTGGTAAGCAGCAAAGCGTTTATTCCATTCCTTTTCGGCCGATTTACCCTTGGATATTGCATCCCAACCGGAATAGATAGAATCCGGGATCTCAAACGGCGCATGAGTCCAACCCAATTCGGCACGAGTTGCCGCCACTTCATCGGCGCCCAGAGCCGCACCATGAACACCGGAGGTTCCCTGCTTATTAGGAGAACCAAAACCGATAACCGTTTTACAGCAAATTAATGTTGGCATAGCCGTCTCAGCTCGAGCACTTTCTATCGCGGCTTTGATCGCATCAGCATCGTGTCCATCAACGTTAGCGAGTACTTGCCAACCGTAAGCGCCAAAGCGGGCGGGGGTATCATCGGTAAACCACCCTTCTACTTCACCATCGATAGAAATGCCATTATCGTCGTAAAAGGCAATTAACTTGCCCAAACCGAGGGTGCCTGCCAGTGAACAAACCTCGTGTGAAATCCCTTCCATCAAGCAGCCATCGCCCAAAAATACGTAGGAGTGATGATCAACAATTTCGTGTCCGTCGCGATTAAATTGAGCGGCCAACACTTTTTCGGCCACCGCCATCCCCACTGCATTGCTTATTCCTTGACCAAGTGGGCCGGTAGTCGTTTCAATCCCCGGTGCATACCCGTACTCGGGATGCCCCGGAGTCTTGGAGTGCAGCTTGCGAAAGTTTTTGATCTCATCGATGGAAAGCTCGTAACCCGATAAATGTAGCAGCGAATAAATTAGCATCGATCCGTGGCCATTCGACAACACAAAGCGGTCCCGGTTGGACCAGTCGGGATTTTGTGGATTGTGCTGAAGATAATCATTCCACAGTACTTCCGCAATATCAGCCATGCCCATTGGCGCTCCGGGGTGACCACAATTGGCTCGTTGGACGGCATCCATCGACAGGGCACGAATAGCGTTGGCAAGTTCACGGCGTGAGGCCATTAATGATTTCTCCTAAACTCTATGGTTAATATGGTTAAACGGATGAAAGTTAGCTACTCCAAGGCAATACGGCTCCACTGCCTCAAGGGTTTTAAAATGGGGCGCTATTGTCCCTTAAGCCGAGGCAATGGGCAATTTGTTTGGCTCTTCAATTTGTCCAGACCGGCAATTTGTTAAGCCTTGTACCTTACACATTGCACATTGTCACGCCCGACTGTATTAATTGTCGCCTAAGGCTGTGTTAATATCATTTGTAATAAAATACTTGTTTAGATGGCCCAGTTAACGGTACAAATTCATTCTCTGGGCAGTCAAACTAATTTACTCAACCTTTCTTCACTCAACAAGGATTTAACGCTCCGACATGTCAATATTCGAACAACAACTCGACAAAGTTTGCACTCAAGATGGGTTTATTGCTGCCTTGGACCAAAGCGGCGGCAGCACACCAAAGGCGCTAAAATTGTACGGAGTCGGTGAAGATACGTATAACAGCGAAGAAGAAATGTTTACTGTGGTACACCAGATGCGCACTCGCATCATGACTTGCCCTCATTTTAACGGCAAGCGAATCCTTGGCGCCATTTTGTTTGAGAACACACTAGACCGGAGCGTAGAGGGCAAAACCACCGCGGATTACCTCTGGCAAGAAAAAAATATTGTCCCTTTCTTAAAGGTAGATAAAGGTCTAGCCGACGAGGCCAATAGCGTTCAGCTAATGAAACCCATGCCAGAATTGGATGCTTTATTGGCTAAGGCGAAAACCCAACATGTATTTGGCACTAAGATGCGTTCGGTGATCAAATTGGCCAATGCCGGTGGAATCGCTGAAGTGACGCAACAACAGTTTGATATTGGCAAACAAATTATCGCAGCCGGCCTAATCCCCATCATCGAACCTGAGGTGGATATTAATAGTCCAGAGAAAGCGTCTGCTGAAGAATTGCTTAAAGAACAGCTATTGTTACAGCTCAACCAACTGGCCAGCAGTCAGAAGGTCATGCTGAAACTGACCCTGCCCGAACAAGCCGATTTTTATCGCGAATGTATCAAGCATCCTAATGTCATTCGTGTCGTTGCCCTGTCAGGTGGCTACCCGCGTGATGAAGCCAATCGCCGACTCGCCGAGAATCATGACATGATCGCTAGCTTTTCTCGCGCCTTAACCGAAGGACTTAGCGCCCGGCAATCCGAAAGTGAATACAACACCCTCTTGGATACTTCGATCGAAAATATCTTTCAAGCCTCTAAGTCATAGCAGACAGCCCTCGCTTAACCCCTTTACGTCATCGCTTCCCTCAGGGAATGAGTGATGGCGTAACATTGAATTATCTACCCAATAAGTTATCGCCCTCCACGGGATGCACGCCAGTATTCAGACCATAACACCCGTAATCAGGCCAATCGGCTTTCTATTCTTCAGCCGATCTAGAAAGCTATTCAATTAGGCCACCCTGACTTTAAAATTACCTCAAATTGATCGGTTTTTTCAACCCCAATCGGTCCTACTATCTGGTAGAATCGCGGCCCATTTTAGGGTAGTTGGGTCAATTACCCATCAGAACTGAGTTAAAGATATTGTCTAAAGAATACATAGTTGGGCAACGCTGGGTCAGTCAGGCAGAGCCCCTACTTGGTTTGGGTATTGTTGTGGCAGCAGATGGCCGCCATATCACGGTAAACTATCCCGCCGTCGAAGAAGACCGTATCTATGCCGCCGACACAGCCCCTCTAGCCCGAGTCATATTTCAAGTCGGCGACACACTGCATGACCTTAAGCAATGTGAGCTAACGGTTGCCGCCGTCGAAGACCTCAACGGACTCAAATACTATTTAACCACCGATAGCGAAGGAGCCGAACACATCGTTCCCGAGCCGAAAATATCGGGCATCCTGCAACTTAGCTCTCCAACACAACGACTCTACAGCGGTCAGTTCGACAAAAATACTGAATTTCAACTTAGAGCAGCCACTTTACACTTTCGCTTTCAACAGCAGCGCTCTCCCGCTCGCGGCTTATTAGGCGCCAGAACCAACCTACTTGCGCACCAAATTTACATTGCCCACGAAGTGGCATCGCGATTCGCACCCAGAGTATTGCTCGCCGACGAAGTCGGATTGGGAAAAACTATCGAAGCGGGTTTAATCCTGCATCAACAGCTGCAAACCGGATTGTCTAGCCGCGCATTAATTGTTGTGCCCGAGCCACTGTTACACCAATGGCTGGTGGAAATGCTGAGAAAATTCAATCTGCATTTTTCTCTGTTTGATCGGCCCCGTTACGACGAACTGTTAGAAGCGGGTGAAACCAATCCCTTTGATTCAGAGCAGCTGATTCTATGTAGCCTCGACTTACTTTGCTCCGACCCTTTAATTGCTCAACAAGCTGACGATGCCAACTGGGATATGGTTATCGTCGATGAAGCTCATCACTTAAAGTGGTCAGCAGACAGCCCCAGCACCGAATATCAAGTCATCGAATCACTGTCACAACGTTGTGCCGGTCTATTGTTATTAACAGCAACACCCGAACAAGTTGGCATCGAAAGCCACTACGCTCGTTTGCGTCTGTTAGACCCCTCACGTTTTCACGACCTGCAAGCCTTTATCGACGAACAATCCAATTTCGTTCAACTAAATAATATTGTCAGCAGCTTAGCCGATGACAAAATTTTGACTTCGGCGCAACTCGACGCGCTGAGAGACTTTATTGGTGCGGATGCCACCAATGCAGAAGCCAAATTAGAAGCTGAAAGCGAAACGGCCGATATTAAAGCTCACAACAAGGCTCTTATTAAACAGTTATTAGACCGGCACGGCACCGGCCGGGTGTTATTTAGAAATACCCGCGCTGCGATCAAAGGATTTCCCAGCCGAATCCCACACGGCTACCCTCTTCCACAGCCTAAGGCTTACACCAATAACAACGGGTTGTATCCAGAACGGGAATTACAGAGCACCGGTACGAATTGGTTAGACGTAGACCCACGGGTGAGTTGGCTAGAAGAATTACTAAGAAAAAATCGCAATGACAAGGTGCTGATTATTTGCGCCAATGCGAATACGGCAATCGACTTAGAAAAGCACTTGCACTTTGACACCGGCATTCGTAGCGCGGCCTTTTACGAGGGGCTTTCGATTATCGAACGCGATCGAGCCGCAGCCTATTTTGCCGATAACGAAACCGGCGCCCAAGCATTAATCTGCTCAGAGATTGGCAGCGAAGGAAGAAATTTTCAATTTTCTCATCACTTAGTGCTGTTCGATTTGCCCACCAATCCCGATTTATTAGAGCAACGTATTGGGCGACTTGATCGAATTGGTCAAAATAGTGATATTCAAATTCACGTACCTTACATTGAGGGCTCTGCGCAAGAGTCTCTATTTCGATGGTACCACGAGGGCGTAAATGCCTTTGCACAAAGTTTCTCGGCCGGTCAGTCAGTTTACAATGCCTTTGAATCTCGCCTTGCCGAATTTTTAAGTGCCAACAATTCATCACCGGGCGAGACCTTCGCTACACTACTCGCCGATACAGTTATCCACACAGAGAAAGTTCGTAACGATTTACAAAATGGTAGAGACCAATTACTGGAGCTGAATTCCTGCGATAAAGAAGTCGCAGAAAAAGTTATTAATTCAATCGAAGAGTCCGAACGCAGCGCCATTTTACAGTCCTACATGACGATGCTATTCGACGCTTTTGGTGTCGACCACGATTTTCACTCTGAACACAGTTTGGTTTTGTACCCAACCGAACATATGCTGACCGGACACTTCCCCGGCCTTAAAGAAGAAGGCGTGACCGTTACATTTAACCGGGAAAAAGCCCAGTCGCGAGAAGATATGGACTTTATTACCTGGGAAAACCCCATGGTCACCGAGTCGATGGAAATGGTGTTAGGAACCGAGTTCGGCAACGTCGCTATCGGCGCGATAAAACTAAAATCGATTCCCGCTGGCACCTTGATGATTGAGTGCTTTTTTGCTATGCAGTGTAGCGCACCGAAAAAGTTTCAAGTTGATAGATTTTTACCGGCAACACCGATCCGGGTTTTACTCGACAGCACAGGTAAAGACCTTACTACCGTTATTAAACACGCACAAATGAATAAACTTGCTGAGCACGTTAAAAAATCTACGCGACTCGCCATCATTAAACAAGTGCGTGAAGAAATAGAAAAAATGGTGTCCTCTGCTAAATCCATCGCAGAGACCAAAGCCATGCCCTTTATTCAAGAAGCCCAGCAAAGAGTTGAATCCACGGTAGGCAATGAACTCCAGCGACTGAGAGAATTAAAGCAATTAAACGGCGCCGTTCGCGACGAAGAAATAGCCTTCTTTGACCTGCAGCAATCAGAGGCGCTAACACATATTGCTAGTGCCGCGCCCGACCTTCAAGCTATTCGAATTATTATTAATACCTAATGCGCAGCACCCATTATTAGTAAGCACCTTCGGCAATGGACTGCAGTTGGTAGCAACAGCGCCTAAGTCAGAACAAAAAATATTAATGACTGAATTGAAGCTGCTAATAAAAACGATAACCTATAGCCTTAAAAAGTGAAAGCGGGCGTCCTCGGCTGCCCTTGATTACCTCTCTCATCTATACGCTACCCTAACGAGGCTGTAAAAAGCCGATTAAATTTAGCAAAATTTAATCCAGCCTCATGTATTTGAATTATTGGGTGTCAGAGTACAGTTTTGCATTGTGCGCATGGTTCGCAATTCGCGACCAGTTAGAAAGCCCACTCAATGCCCAGAGAAGCTGTTCGCGATTTATTGGGGCGGGCACCATCTGGCTCACGCGACACTATCGCCTGCTCGTCAAACAGGTTTTCAACTTTCAGAAACACATGAGTGCCATCGTTGAAAGCGTAGCGGCTAATATAGTCCATCACCAATAAATCCTCTGTTCGATCAAACTTATCGCCATTGTTGTTGCACCCGACGTCCACACACATTTCGTCGGTGAATTTTAGCACTAGGTAGTTATCCCAACCGAAGTCGCTCTTTAGACCGGCACGCAGGCTGAACAGGTTTTCAGGTACAGATGCCAGTTGATCGCCATTGGCAAAACCGTTGACGGCATTATTCTTACTGATTTCAGCACGAGTGTAGGTGTACATCGCATCCAGAGAAATGTCGAAATCACCAACATCTATAGTCGTACCCAACTGGAACTCAAGGCCCGAGATAACCGCCTGACCGGTAACGAACGAGCCGGTGGTAGAGCCATCACTACAGGGGTTAGCGTTGGAGCAGTTTTCACTTTTGTTGTTAAAGTCGCTGTAAAATCCAATAGCCTCGACAAACCATTCACCGCGATATCGGACGCCCGCTTCCCAGTTAATACTGGTTTCTGGGTCTTCGTCTTTCTTTGCCCCGCCGCCCAGTGGGGAGAAGCCACGGTGCACACCCGCCAGCAGTTGCCAGCTATCACCCAGATCGTAGGTAAAAGACGCACCGGGCAGCCACTCTTTGCTAGTGTTGCTTCGCTTGCTCTGCAATTCGCTGCGGGCGGGGTCGGCGTACTGCTTTCTCCAGGAGTCAACGTCCTCGTAGCGCAATGCCAGATTCAAGTTTAGGGCATCGCTAAACTGCCAGCTATCCAGAGCCCAAAAAGTGAGGACATCGGCCTGCTCCAGACGGTTATTACTGCCTGTGGGCGGCTTGCTTTGCCCGCTGAATATCAAGTCACCACCGACCTGATTGTACACATCTACCCGCTGAAACCGGTCCATCTCATCGCTGTGAACGCGACCGCCAATTGATAACGTATGATCGCCCAGACCCGCATCAACGTTCAGTTCAACACCGCGTGATTCATAGTCGCGGTTGTTGTGCTTGTACTGCAAGCCGTCGATGTCTTGGCTCCCATCTAGCACGCCCTGAGCGTAGACATCACTAGCATTCGCGGCTTTAATAAAGCTGTTGCCACCATCAAGCTTAAACCAGTCCCGGGAGAATTTATTGTAATACGCAACTGCCGAGATCGAAACAGTTTCTGACAACCGCAAGCGATAGTTCAGGTTATAGCCCTGATGATCGTTTTTCAGCTGGTCGATAGCAGATAAGCCGTAGCGACGATTTTCGGAAGCGTTAAAGTCGTTGTCGGTTAAACCCAGATAGGTTTCATCGGAAGTCTCATCGGAATACTGCGCCTTGAATAACAGACTTTGCCGCTCACCCTCCCAGGATAACTTGAGCAGGTAGTCCTGAATATCGTAGCCGCTGTCTACGCTGGATCGATCGATATTCTTGAAACCGTCACTGCGACGCTGAACAGTTTCCAGCAATACGCCAAACTTGCCGCTTTGGGTTTCGATGCGGCCCCCATAGTTGGCCAAAAAATCTATCTGATTATTTTCACCGTAGCTGAGGTTGATCGCTCCGCCACGCTCTTTGGGGATGGGGGTGGACACCATATTCACCACGCCACCGGTAGTCTGGGGGCCATAACGTAACAGCGAAGCCCCTTTCAAAACCTCTACTGAACGCATTCGGAATATGGTGGGGAAGTAATATGCCGATGGGTTGGAGTATGGTGCAGGGGCAATCATCACACCGTCTTCCAGTAGGGTTATTTTGCCAGAACGCTCAGAAGTTGCCCCCCGGATACCAATATTGGGACGCAGGCCATAGCCGTCCTCTTCGCGGATATAGATTCCCGGAACAGTTTTGAGAAGCTGGTTAATGTCGGTAGCGGCCTCGATAGCGATCTGCTCGCCATCTACCACCGCGCCAGAACCAGGCAACACCCTCGCCTCCTCACGCGAGCCGACAATAGTCACTTCCTCAATCGAGAGACTGTTGGCGCAAACACCAGCGCTAAATATTGCGGATAAGAGGGCCGCGCCCAACACTCGAGGGTTCATATAAATTCTCATCACTTGATTGAATAATGAGAATACTAATACAAACCATTCTCACTAACAAGTCAAATAAAACCCCCAATAGTGCACCATCAGAGTCGCCGAACCGAGCTTTGACTATTCTTTAGACAACTGTTCTTGGCTAAGCTTGCACCAAGCGCCGCATATGAACAGCCCTCCGCAAACCAGCTGCCCCATAGCTGTAACCAGCAACAAAGAAAAACTAAAAACATCACTCACATACCGATTGACATCTTCAACCAAACAAAAACCTGGACATATATGGACGCTCCCCCGATGACTGCCTCCGAATAATATGCCACATTTCGATGCAGCACATTTGCGATTACAGCTAAGTATATATTTGAGTAGAAATTTTTATTAGCGCCAGCAAGGATTTACATAACTCAACACTCAATTATCTCAACTACAGCTGCTCTAAAATTACTTCAGCGCTGCTTACCTCGATGCCTGGACCAGCTTCGACATTTAGCGAGGTAATCGCACCATCGTTGACGATCATTGAATAACGTTGCGACCGTGTCCCCAAACCAAAAGCTGATGCGTCGAGTTCTAAGCCTAACGCCGTAGTTAGGTCGGCACTGCCATCGGCCAGCATCAGCAACTCTTCAGCATTTTGATTTTCACTCCAAGCACCCATCACAAAGGCATCGTTGACCGATAGACAAACAATTGTATCGACGCCTTTAGCTTTAATTTTATCGGCATTAACGACAAAGCCCGGCAGATGCGTTAATGAACACCCCGGAGTAAACGCGCCTGGCACGGCAAACATAACGACCTTCTTACCGCTAAAAATAGATTCCGTCGTAATATCTTCGGGGCCTTTCTCTCCCATTACTTTTAGCGTGCAAGATGGGATTTTTTCACCCAGTTGAATAGCCATGACCTTTGTCCTATTAATTAAATTGTATAGAGTAGAAAACTATTGTTATAAAAACCTTTTGTTGTAAACAATCTTGCGTCGTATAAACTTATTGTTGCAAAAGCTTCACTATTAAAATTTTTATAGCTGTCAATATCAAATAAACTTTAGTCAACGCGCTATAACAAGTAATAACACACCCCTGCCACAATAAGCACACCGAATATATTGAGCATAAATCCGGTTCTCAGCATACCACGCGCATCAACGTAGCCGCTACCAAACACCACGGCGTTAGGTGCCGTTGCAACTGGCAGCATGAAGGCGCAGCTGGCACTTAAGGTCGCAGGAATCATTAATAGCCGAGGGTCCATATCGGCACCCATTGCTGCTGCCGCCAATATAGGCATCAATAATACAGTAGTCGCCATATTACTTGTCGACTCCGTTAAGAAGCTCACACCCAAGCAGATAATTAACATCAAGAAGAAAATTGGCAACCCCACCAGCACTCCAAAAACTCCGCCCAGCGCCGCACTCAAACCCGAAACAGTAAAGGCTTTAGCGATACAGATACCGCCAGCAAATAGCAGTAAAATTCCCCACGGTATACTATTCGCCTGCTCCCAGTTTAGTAATCGACCTCCTTTACCGTCGGCTATGACAAACAAAGTAATTGCACCCAGTAACGCAATCGTCGCGTCATTCACTTGCTGCACGCCGAATAACTCGCTCCAGCCACCAAAAGGCTCGCTGCGAGTCACCCAAGCCACCGCCGTTAGACCAAATATCAGTAACACTCTTTTTTCTGCCACTTGCCAGCGACCTGCCGCCGCCATGACTAACGGTTCGCCCTGACCATTGGGTACATGACGAGTGAGCCACCAGGCGACAATAGGAAGAAAAATGACCACAATGGGAACAGCTATGCGCATCCACTCAATAAAACCCATCCGCGAGCCAGTAACTTCCGCATAGACTTCCATAAACACTAAATTAGGTGGGGTGCCGATTGGCGTACCCATGCCTCCAACATTTGCCGCGTAGGCAATACCCAATAATAGAGCCATCGGTAATTTTGGATTTTTGCTGGTATCAAGAATGGCTAACGCAATAGGTAACAACATTAATGTCGTCGCGGTATTAGAAATCCACATACTCAGTACGGCACTGGCCACCATAAAACCAACCACCAGGCTTCGATCGGATTGCCCGCCCGATACTCGCCGGCAAGCGTTGACCATGTATACCGCTAAACGACGATGCGTCCCTGTTGATTCCATCCCCCGCGACAAGATAAATCCACCCAGCATAAGTAGAATTAATGGGCTTCCATAAGCAGCTGCTACCTGTGCCCCACTCAAAACATCGAATAATGGAAAAAGTGACAGCGGTAAAAGGGAAGTTACGGGAATCGGAACCGGTTCAGTAATCCACCAAATAACGCACCAAGCTGTAATGGCCGCCGTAACGGCCGCCGGCGAACTAAGCACCGTCGTCAGTGAAAAACCCAATACAAGGGCAATCAATGGACCAAAATACAACGCTCGATTAGCTAACGGGGGCTGCGTGGATCCGTTCGTTGGCTCTTGGCCACGATTATTATTAATAATGAAACTCCTGAAAATCGATTCGAAGTTGTACCCAGCGGACTAGCAGAATGAACATTTAAAATATTGGCTTTTCATCGAGAGTCATATCTCTAAGGCTCAGTTTCTATCACGCAGCTAAAATCCACATTCTGCTTACTCATCAACACCGTAGCCTACAGGCGCTACCAATATTCTCTGCCCCGTATAAGAACCAATGTACAAAACGTCTCCCACTCGAACAGCACTGGTCCCCGCGCCAAAGTATTTACCGTCCGATCTAAAAATAGCACGCTGAAAGAATGTTTGAGAATCGACTTCAATTATCTCAAATTTCACTGGGCAATTTTTTGCAGAATCCCCCATGCAAGCACCCATTTCGAGCAAACTAAAGTCGTGAGAAGCCACCAATAGCTTTCCCGGATGAGTGACATCCCAATTGGTGTTGTCGCCCCCTTTTATATCTAAGTCAGCCAACATTTTTCCGCTACTGCGATCGATCACTCGCACTTTATCCTCACGGTACATATTAATGTATGCACGCGAATCGTCTTTACCGACAACAACACCGTTAGGCATTGCGCCTTCGCTACCAACAACTTTGCTAAAGCCCTCTTGCAAAGACCACTGCCATAAAAAGCCGGTTTTCGCGCCGAGAAAAAAATCGACCGTGCCCCCGTCTTTTGACATCATATGTGTTGTCACAAAACCATTACGAGTAGCCGCCACATCGTTTAAAAAGCTATCTTCAATAGTGACGACACAGCCTCGCCAAACAACGGTCCATTCTCCGTCTTGTCGAAGCACTTCAAACATCTCTATAGTTTCAGCTTCACCGTGATTCACGACTAATAATTGCCAGCGACCACCAGGACGTTGGGCCAAATCAAAACCGTGCGGTGAGAATTTTTCGGGCTCGTTGCAGGAAGGATCGCCCCAAATCGAATTTCTACTCTTCAGATCATTGCTGCTTATCGACGAATAAAGAACCCGCCTTTGTTGAGAAGTAAAATCAAATAAGGTGATTTGCCCT
>JAJRPK010000079.1 GCA_024280785.1 Gammaproteobacteria bacterium | reverse complement strand
GGAAAAATTACTCCCCAGCCCGCTGGAATATTGATAGCTTGAGAACTCGAAGGAGTATCCGGAGTACGACTTTTCTTCCGTGGAATCAACACATGAGCCTGCTGCCTTGGGTCAAAAAACTCTATGGTATTGGAATCATCCTCCCCTGGTGTGGCAACGTAGTAAACACCACTCCAAAAATTATTAGCGTGAGCGTGAGGGTAAAAGGCTTGATCACTCGCCAATACTTGCCCCCACATACTAGTAAAATCCAGATCATAATCATCTTCATAACCTAATGCTTTGTTTGCTTCGGCTATTGTCTCTGACACCGCATTCTTTAATGGTTTAAATAATTCCAAGGAATGCAACTCAGAGTCAGTTTGCCAACCATACTGACTTTGCACGCCTTGTGTTTTTATATGGTCAAGCCATTGCTGATTTTTATTTTTTTCAAGACGAAAAGTAAAAACATGGGTTGGAAATAAACGAAGATGAGTGTGGATCATAATGAGCACCAATAATATTTTTTGACTACAATTCGCCGTTATAAATCGCCACTAGTATGTCGCCGCTATTAACATTAAAGAGCCCTGCAAGTAACATTAAAGGGCCCTGCAAGCGAAAAGTTATACTAATAAGTTTAGCCGATTATACCCGTCACTGACCGTAGAAAATTGATCTAACACAGTAGGCCGGCTATTTTCCATGTCTCTCTATATCCCCCCATTTCGACGAAACGCGAGACCTGAACGAAAACGACATCATTCTCACTTCATAAGCTGCACCGAGTGTCACTAGTTAAGCCTCTTTTTATGAAATAAACTGCTTATGAAATAAATGGGCCCGAAGCACAACCCGTCCTACGAAACATTCGGAGTTAGCTATCATGAAATATTGGATATCACTGGTCAACACAACTGAAGTCAATCAGTTTGTTGATATCGCAAAAAAAGCTGAGGAACTAGGATATGACGGTATCGCCGTACCTGATCATTTGGTTTACCCCACCAGGATCGACACTCCCTATCCCTACACTGCCGATGGTAAAGTTTGGTGGCCCAACGACAATCCATGGCCTGACCCCTGGGTTACTTTAACCGCCATGGGAGTTGCCACCACCCATCTACGAGTGGCAACCAATATTTATATCGCTGCGCTCAGAGAGCCCTTTACCGTCGCGCGTGCAGTAGCTGCCACCGCTCTTTTTACCGATAACCGGGCAATTTTAGGTGTGTCGGCTGGCTGGCTCAAAGAAGAGTTTGATTTGATGAATATAGCAATGAAAGATCGCGGTCGTCGCCTCGATGAAGTACTTGACTGCGTCAAAGAACTCAACACAGGTAAAGAAACATCGCATAAAGGCGAGTTTTTTGAATACAGCAACGTGATCATGTCACCTGTACCGACTAAACCGGTACCCGTATGGGTAGGTGGTGCGAGCAAACCAGCACTGCGACGAGCAGCGGCTAATGACGGCTGGCTCGGCGTACCAATGAACTTAAAAGATCTTGCCGCGACGATTGCTCGCCTATTTGAACTAAGACATGAAAACGGTAAATATGACGAGCCGTTTGAAGTCTCTGTTAGTGCAATGGAAGCATTGACCCCCGAATTTATCGATTCTCTCGACCCCGCTGGAAAATACTTTTCCAGCGTCTTACCGTGGACCCCATCTCCATGGGGTCCAGCATTTTGGGTAAAAGAAGGAGAAGACCACACTCAGCTAGAAGTGAAATTCAAAGCCATGGAACGGTTCAAAGAAATGATGATTAGCATGGGGTTGTGGGGATAAGAACCGAATGGCACTTACTTAAGCGTAAGACCGGTGTTTATCCCCAGAAAAACATCTGTGGCATGGACGCCACAGTTGAGCTACATGGACGTATTTACCGCGTTTTTTCTGGGGATAAGCACGGGTCTTACGCGGATCCAAGCTAAAACACTGCCACTTAAGCAAGTGCCATTTAGATAAGAACCCTTATAGCTTTGGAATCTCTTGAATATTGATAGGTAATTCTGCACGACCGTAACGTTGTGCGCGATCAGCCAACGACGCTTCGGCCTCTTCAATATTGATCATTATAATAAACCGCTGCTCTTTAACTCCCTCTAACAGAAAACTCGCTAATTCATCCAAATCTTGAAACTGCAACTCTCTTCCCGCCGCTGCCATTGCCTTTTTAAAATCGGCCACAGTCGGAATAGGGTCGTATTCTTTTTCTCGCGCCAATTCCGCCGGACGATTTCTATCCGTCGTCCAAATCCCCGTATCTAACACACCACCAGAGGGGTAAAACAGCGAAGCTCTTATTTTAGTCTCCGCGCTAACAAGTTGAGCACCCAAACACTCTGTAATAATTGACACAGCTGCCTTGCTGGAAGCATAGACCGACTGATAAGGTAATGGAGAAATCCCACCATCGCCCGAAGAAGTGTTAATGACATGTCCCTCTTCTCCCGAATCAATCATGCGAGGCACAAAGGCTTGTATCCCGTGCATAACCCCCATGACATTAACTCCGTGAACCCATTTCCAATCATTAATGGTAGTTTCCCAGATATTTGCCGACGGTGCTGCGACACCGGCATTATTAAACAGAAGATGGCATGCACCATATTGCGCAAACACCTTGTCGGCCAACGCATTAACCGAATCAAAATCAGAAACATCAGTAACCACTCCTGACACTTCCCCACCACCGACCGATAGTTCAGCCACAGCAGCATCTAGCGCACCGCTCTCAACATCAGCAATAACAACCTTTGCCCCGGCTGCCAACAAGCCTCGGACTATCGCCTTACCAATACCACTGGCACCACCCGTCACCACTGCCACTTTATCACTAAAATTTTTCATATTTATCAACCTGAATCTTACCCATGCCCAATCGGCGTACCGCTCACCAAGTCCACATCATAACCAGATAGTTGAAGACTAATAGTTACCAATAGGATAAGAGGAGAATCATTGAGTCCCCTTCATTGAACCGCCCCGCAAAAGAAGGCTAAGGCCGATACCTTAAAATTTGCGCAATTCCCCCGCTAACAGATTGTACTTTGAACCCACGCCGTCTCAGTGTTTCACAGCCAAGTCGGCTGCGCACCCCCGATTGACAATAAAGTAGTATTTGTTTCTCGATGGTTAACGTAGCGGTACTCTCAAGTTCGTCGAGCGGAATATGCTTTCCTCCCAAATTAAAAATTTGTCGCTCTTCCAAGCTTCGCACATCGACTAGCACGATGTCTTCACGTCTTGACCATTGATCAAACTCGGCAGCACCCAGACAGTGGTCGTCAGCATTATTACTAACACACGCAGGCTGGTAATCGCTGGATCTTGAATCAAAGCTAAACTCACTGTGGCAGCAGCTGCAGTTACTGTCTTGGCGCAATTGTATTTTATGAAAACTCATGTCTTGAGTTTCGACTAACATTAATTTGTTTTCTATGGCCAAGGGCAACTTTAGTAAAAATTTTAGTGCCTCCGTTGCTTGTAAAGTTCCTAATAACCCCGGCAATACCCCCAGTACGCCGGCCGAATTACAATCGGCCGCATCCTCTGGAGGGTTGGGGAACACACAGCGAAAACAACAGCCATCGGGCGAGAAAAAGGCGCACTGGCCGCTGAATTGGTAGATGCTGGCGTAGATCCACGGTTTTCCAAGCGCTTTACATATATCGTTAATCAAGTAGCGTGCAGCAAAGTTATCTGAACAGTCCAACACTAAGTCAGCAGCTGTTACTAAACCACTGGCATTATCAGGGGTTAAATATTCATTCACTGCATTGATTGTAATGTCACTGTTTAGATCCTGCAGACGTGATTTGGTACAACTGGCTTTCGCTTGACCTAATTGAGACTCAGAAAAAGTGATTTGCCGTTGTAAATTCGTTAGATCAACGGTGTCGCCATCGACCAGAGTTAGCGTGCCGACACCTGCAGCCGCTAAATACAAGCTGACTGGCGCGCCTAAGCCACCACACCCGACGATAAGTACGTGCGAGTCTTTAAGGCGACGTTGGCCTTCTGCCCCGGCATGAGGTAATTGGATATGGCGGGTATAGCGAAGGTATTCGCGGTCGGAAAAAGAAGCCATCAATCTGCTCGCTTGTTTAGGCGTTAGCCGCGTCGGTCTCTGTTTAAGTATTTTGCCACCAATACGGCGGCGGGGTCTTGCTCAAAAACCGTTAGGGTAGCTGATTGGATCGCGTTCATAACCGTTGAGTATTCGCCAAATACCTCGGTGCTAAGTGCATGAGTTCGAACGTCTAATTGCGGGAAGTTATTAAGTTCTTTAATGTAAGCTTTGATCGTTGCTGCATAGTCTCCGGTTAACGGATAAAGGCTAATTTCGGCAGTAATTTTCATAATGTCCTCTCCAGTAAATTTTTCATGAGGCGCAGATTGATGTAAACGATGAAAGACTACGTAGGCATTTGAAAAGAATCCCCTTTATTTCGAGACCGTTGCTGGCAGGGATGCCAGCGTCGAACTATAGG
>JAJRPK010000078.1 GCA_024280785.1 Gammaproteobacteria bacterium | reverse complement strand
ACCTCTGCGATACGAGGATCAGTCTTAATAGAACTCTCACTAACGGGAGGAAACGGCCTGCTAGATTCCCAAGTTAAAACAAATCGGTGATTGGGATCCAGTGCTAACAGCTCCTGTAATATCGTTGAACCGGTGCGCGGCAAACCGAGAATAAAAATAGGCTTGCTAACGTCGGCCTCAGTGATTTCAGGTTTTTTCCGTAGGGTCTCTTCAACATTTAATAGCGTGGCTAGATTTCCTTCAATCATGCCTTTTACTGTGATTCGACCCAGAGTCGATAGATTTGCCTCGGAGTTATACGAGTCCACCACACGCTGTAAACCCTCTTCACAAAGGTAATCACCAAAATTACTGAGCCCCGTCTTCTTCATTGCCGCTGCTTTCGCTGCTTGCACGTTGAGGCGAGGTAAATCTATACCCAGTGCAGATAATCCACTACCGACTGAGTTGATGGCGCGGAGCATGGGCGGCAAGTGATTCTTCTTTTTTTTAATCAATTCTATCTTCTCAGCGTACAAATGTATTTACAGACGCAGTAATCCGAAGAATACAAACAACGACCGGTTCTGTTATTCAGGGTTATACCAAATTGCCGAGGTATAGGCTCGCTCCTGTGTTGTCGCAGGAACATCATCGGCTAAGTCAGCACCAAAATGCACCGCATCGTAAGTGGTCCATCGCGGCGTTGGAATTTCTAACACGCGTGCGTAATAAAAAGCTTTTGCATTCGCGTCAAAATCCGGATCGACCCATCTCGCTGAAAGTGCAACGTCGCCTATCGAGTTAGTATAACTAGCGCGCGCTGTATCGACTGTATTGCCCACGGCTTTTTTTGTCCGACCTTTACGGCTGATTTTTCGATTATCCGAAACGGCAACATCGTATATGCGTTCTTGCGGCATCGTGTTGTCGTCTAGCCACGCCTTAATAATTTGGATCCGATCGAGATTAGCGCCCTTGGGATCTTTCAATGCGCTGACGAGAAAAATGGGAGCTTCATCTGAAGCGTCTAACTCACCACCCATCGGCACTCCTCCGCGATAGCCAGCAGCCGCAAAATCGGATTTATACAAATCGGCATCAGTATAGCCGTAACCGCCAAAAAATCTTACTTGAATACGCGGCCCAGTAGAGGCATACACTTCGCGACGCTTAAAGACATCAAAGATTGCCTCGCGCGTATTCGCTGTAGCCCATACGGCAGCATAACCGGACGCCGCTGATTCTCGGTTCTTTATGGTTATCAGTGATCCACCCTTACCTGCTGTAGACCAGTCAGCATCAATACGCGCTTTGGACGGCCCCACCATCGGCGACTTACCCCAAAAATTATTTTGATCGGCCGTTGCCAACCCTGTATGCGAATCGGTGCTACCGATAACACCAAATTTATAAGGGTTAACGCCAAATTCACTTTCAATCGCTAAACCTGTTTTCAAACCCTCTCGCACATAACTGCCAGCCAGCATATCGGTAGTATATAAACGAGTATTAAAAATATTGCCTTTATCCCAATTGTTATAATCAGCAAACTGATCGTCCGGTGATAAATAAGGGTGTGCTTCGCTATCGCCTTTTATTTGGGTTATCTCTACTACTGGCTCCCAGCGCAATCGATTTTCAGCATAGGCTAAAGTCATCGGCCCGGTTGATGTCTTGGTATCAAACATTAATCCTGAACTTAAATTACTATTGTGAGGAATCGCCAAAATTTGACCGTTAGTCTTTTTCTCGTAGGCCTTTAGCCCCGCCCATAATGATTCAGGGTAAAAAGCAGCGGGGTCAATCATGCCAGCCATCACGCTGACAGGCATTGTTTGCCAGGCTTTTTCCGCTCCGTCACGATACATAACCACCCTATGTAAGTTATCTCCGTCCGGTGTTGAACTCCACTCGTAACCAATCAAGGCTGTAAAATTATGAGGGTCATTATGCCGCTCTGCACTTTCTATAATTGCGTGCCAAGCACTTTTCCCCGCAGCTCGATCGATATCTGAGCCATTGATTAGAGCCAGTGCCGCATCTGTTAATGCCAAACTCACAGTTTCAATCAAGCTTTTATCTTGTGGTATTGCCTCCAAGCCCCTATCCACAATATCTAATGCCGTTTGCAAGGCAGCCATTGATTGCTGCATTTTATTAGGATGCCTAAGTTGCCAGATAGTGCTCATCGTTTCCGCATGATCAGATACTAATAAAAAGTCTAACGGCGTTTCTAACTGTGCTGGCTTAGATAGATTGGATTGCACCACTTCGCCCTTGGCAAATCGATAAGCCTCGTCTGGACCCGTCAGTTTATTACCAAATAATGCTGAGTCACCTGACAGCATGGTGTGTACATGAGTATCGCCCCACAATAACCGGGTTTTATTTTGAGAATATGAAGGGGCCACTTGTTGTGTATCAACTATTTGTGTATGAGCATCATCGATATAGACATCGGCATAAGCAGAGCTCACAGCAACCACCATGTCTTCAGCTTTTACTGCTAATGACAAAACTGCAAAAACCACAAACATAAAAGCATCACGTTTATTCATGTAAACCTCACATCCAATTTTTATTTGCTTAGTGTTTAATTGTTCTCAGCTTCCTTATTGACTACCGAGTCACTTGAAAAGAATATTCTTTTCAAGTGCCTTATTAGTATGCCTTTATTGTTATCCGACATTGCTATCTGGCGAAGCTCTTCACCCCTGATCATTTATTGCCGACCGAGAGTTTGACCGCCTGCAATCGTGGTTCGATGAATCAATCGTCGAACACCCGGTTTAGTGCCGGTAGTGCAATGCATCACACTCCAATTGTCCCAGAGAACCATGTCACCCGCACGCCATTGGTGCCAATAATGAAATTCAGGTTTGCGCGTGTGGGCGACCAACTGCCGCAATAAATCATCGGCTTCGTCATTACTCATACCTGCTTTTTCCGGATCAATAACGCGATCTAGGAATTGCTCGACGACCTCTAAAACAGGCTTAGCTGAAACGGGATGAGTAACCACTGCCGGGTAGATGGAGTCAGGAAAATCGGGAAACCCGATTTCCGCCGTGGTTTTAGGGCTATGCGGCCCAGGAGCGTAGCCTGTATTATCAATAAACCGCCACTTTGTTCTTTGCATTTCAAATTTATAGGCGACTTCAATATTAGAAATTTTAGCCTTAGTCGCATCGTCTAGCGTTTCATAAGCTTTGGTTAAATCACCAAAGCCCGTTAAACCATCTTCATCAGCTACAATAACAGCTCTAAGAAGCGCTCCTCGATTAGGCTTACCGGTGTAATGTAAATCCATATGCCAAGCCAAGCGGTTAACAATCGCCTCACCATCATAAAAAGCTGTGTTGGGCTTATCGCTCTCCACACCATTTTCTAACACAAATAGCTCGGGGTATTCTTCTGAAGTTGTAGCCTTAAGCGGGTGAATTTCTAACTCACCAAAGATTCGACTAAACTCGATTTGATTTTCAGGGGTAATATCTTGATCTCTAAACACCAATATACCGTGCTCTAACCATAATCGGTTTAACTCTGCATGTACTTCCGGGCCAGCAGGCTCGTTAATATTAAAGCCCGATATTTCCACTCCCACATTGTCAAGCGGCGTTACTTGTAAATTTGTATTAATCGCCATCAGCGTATCTCCTCAAAAAAGCTCTAAATAAATTTTACCGACCGATTTCGACACGATAAGTATGACTACTGGAAAGGTTCCAGACCTAACGATTTAAGTAATGACCCGGAATATGGGGAATACTGTTGTTTTTTCCGATCAAGGACATACAGCGGATCTTTAACTTTCTTAGGATCGTAACCATCCCGCTGTAAATCGACTTTGCGTAATTTGAAAGTCCCCGTCATATCCATACTTTCCAAGACGCGAATAAACAGTGGTATCGCATAAGTTTGAAGCTCTTTGGTTGCTAGCTGATAAAAAGTAACGGGGGCAAACTCTTTACCTTCCACCATTAAAATAGCGGCCATGCCCGCTCTCCCTTCGGCGCCAGGAACTTTTACCCCATAAACATTTATTAATTCGGCATCCTTATATTCAGACAATTGATGCACAACTTCTGTCGTCGACACGTTTTCCGATTTCCAACGAAAAGTGTCCCCTATACGGTCAACAAAATAAAAATAGTCTTCGTCGTCGTAGCGGAATAAGTCGCCCGTACTGAACCAGCAGTCTCCTTTTTCAAACACATCGCGCAGTAGTTTCTTTTGCGTGGCTTGTGAATCAGTGTAACCATCGAAGGGAGAAACAACATCTCCGCTGCCAGTATGAACTTGCCCCAATAGCTCACCAACAATACCCACTGTTGCTAGCTGACCAAAACCGTTGACATCTCGTACATGTGTATCATTTTCGACATCGTACTCAACTAGCCTGGTGAAAGTTTTATCCCTATACGGAATTCGACCACAAGAACCAGGTCGGTTGTCAAGGTTCGATAAACTGCAGTTAGATTCAGTTGAACCCCAACCTTCGTATATCCCGATCTGGCTTCCAAACCGCTCGACGAATTGTTCCCAAATATCTAGCCCCATACCGGCGCCAAACAGAGTTCTAAGACTATGATTGTTTTCTGCTTCACATTCTGGCGTCCCGAGCAAATAACGGCATATTTCACCTACGTAAATAGCAACCGTGACTTGATGTTGTTTAATATCCTGCCAAAATGCGCGCGCACTAAATTTTCTTTTTAATAAGCAAGAGCCTCCTACTGCAAAGACCGATGAAAATAACGACATCAATCCCGCACCGTGGAATATCGGCAACACGCAATAAAAAACATCATCGCTATTTATGCCTGCCATCACTATCCAGCGACGCCCCGTCGACAGCCATTTTGAATGAGTAATAATGGACGCTTTAGGCAAACCTGTGGTGCCCGAAGTAAACATAAAGCAAGCTGTCGCTGAATTCTTTAACCCGGCACGGATTGATTTATCAAAATCTAACGATAACGAACCAGTAATTGCTTGGCTGATAGTTTGCGCATTACTATTCTTACTAATATCAATATCTGGCGCTACAGAGTCTTCTACGATAAACAAAGGAATATTATCTAGACGATCATCGCCAGTAGCGTAGCGCTGGTAACACTCAGCACCGACAATGGCTAAGCGACTGTCAACGGCAGTGACCGCATGAGATACCGCTTTTGATTTCGCCTCTGTATTAATAAGCGCCACACTGGCGCCAATTTTTAACATGCCGAGCCAAGCATAAAAAAACTCGACCCTGTTTTCCATCATCAGTGCTACGGTATCACCCATACCAACGCCCTGCTGAATCGCAGCATTGGCATATTCCGTAGCCCGCGCGTCAACTTCACCATAACTAAACTTTACATCGTCATAGATCAAAAATATTTTGTCAGGCTGACTCTCGGCCAACATCTCAAATCTGTCGGCTATCGTGACATCTTTTTGCATAGCCACTTCAAATGACGCTTGATTAGCGTTGTCTATTACCGTTTGATATTCATCCCGAGTCATTCCCATACAGCTTTATGTCCTCATTATTAACATTGGTCAGTCGTTTTATTTAAAGTATCACTGCTTAATAAGCTCTGTTTCATAATCGCCAAACGCATTTTTTACCGTCGGGGTTACAACCGCAATTATCAGCTGGAATTTCAACAAAAAGAGAAAAAAATTTAGCGCGTTATTATAATAATTCTGAAAGCCAAAACCCACCGGAATAAGCGCATTGTAATAAACAAGAAAGAGCATTTTTGATTGAAGGATATTTTGTTGCAGCTTGACTGTATACACTCTGGAAACTTATCTACAATCGATCCAATAAACTAAAACTACCGGGGCGAAGAACGCAAGTACAGCATGGACAGCGAGTACAGTTCATCGACCATTTTATCGTCGATACGGCCTCTGGTCATATGAGTTCGAATAAGCATGGTTCCCATCACCATCTCCATACAAAATAGAAATTGCGCTCGATTTCGAATTTCTTGCCGCTGCACAGCACGATCGGCAATAAGGTCAAAATCACGACGACGTGCACTGTAATACTCCCCCATCCATCGCCCAAAATTATCCTGCTCACTGCCTCCGGCGATGAGCTGATTGACAGCGCGCCCCTCCGGACTTTCAAAATACTGGGCATACACGCTGATTAACCGCTTAATATCACCTTCGAGGCTACCGGTATCGGGTAGATAGTCCGGCGATGCCTCCATATGCGCAAACGAGGCCTTCATCAAACCACCCAACGTGCCCCAACGCCTATAAATGGTTGTTTTATGAACCCCTGAGCGCTCCGCAACCGCTTCAATAGTGCAAGCTTTATCGCCTTTTTCAACTAACAATTCGGTTACTGCACTAAGAACCGCGAGCTTTACCCGCGAGCTGCGCCCACCCGGACGCTTTTCGGCTCCATGAGTGATATCAGCACTGATATCAGAGTGCTTTGTATTCGAGATAAAAGTGCCCACCATAACGTCATCCGCTCTCATCGAGCCGCTCGATAATAAATTGAGAGAAAAGCCTACCATAAACTTTATTTAATGCAACTTTAAGTTGCATTAATATTTAAGCGAGATAGAATGCCAGCTATCAAAATTAGCAAAGGATTAAAACCATTATGTTGTTACAAGATAAAGTCATCATCATTTCCGGAATCGGCCCAGGCTTGGGCAAAGAGCTTGTGATCGAGGCGGCCAAACAGGGTGCAAAACTGGCTATTGCTGCTAGAACAGCGTCAAAATTAGATGATAGTGAAGCCGAACTCCGCTCGCTGGGCCTTGATAACGAGATTATCAAAGTCCCTACTGATATTAGCGACAAAGCTCAGTGTCAGAATTTGGTCGATAAAACTGTTGAGGCCTATGGCCGAGTGGATTGTTTAATCAATAGTGCATACAATCCGGGCCCTTTCGGCCCAGTTGAAACTGCTGATCTGGATGGCTGGAGAGAAGCGTTAGAGGTCAACTTATTCGGCACTATGCAGTTAACTATCGCGACGATTCCTCATATGAAGAAAGCGGGTGGCGGTTCTATTGTCATGATTAATACGATGGTTACGCGCAAACCTCTCGCTTCACAGGGTGGCTATGCCACATCAAAATCTGCATTAACAAGCGCTACCGCTCACTTAGCCTTAGAGTTAGGTCAGTACAATATTCGTGTCAACTCAGCCTATATGGGTTGGATGATGGGCCCTCCCGTTGAATCGGCACTAAAAATGATGGCTAAGGGTGCAAAATCCGATTACGACACAGTAAAATCTGAAGTCGAGAAATCGATTGCATTAGGAAAAATACCTGAAGATGGTGACTGTGCTAAAGCGGCTATTTTCCTGGCGTCAGATTACTCTTGTGCAGTTACAGGTGCAGCTTTAGACGTAAATGGTGGAGAGTTTTTTCCTCGTTAATTATTTTCTAACTATGGAGAGATGCAACATAGTTAAACGATAAGTTCCACTGCAATCTTAGTATCACTCGATGCACCACTCAAAGCGATGTCATTAAAAACAAAACTGTTCAAAGTGACAGGGCTCTAAAACCTGAACAAGGCTCCGCTTGCTGCCATAGACGATCAAATAGCTCACCAAGTTGGGCCGCTCTAACAGGGTAGTCAGAATCTGTATAAGCATGAGTCGAATCAATATTGGGTTGATGGAGTACAGCGCGACGGCCGCCGACGATAAATTGACCTTTACATTCTTTTTCGACGTCAACAGCTTCTTTTATAATAATTTTACTCGGCATCCGCTGAGCCAGCTCTAGAAGCTTAGGATGACTTTTTAATGAAAGTATATTGCTGGAAGTCAAGATTCTAACTTCTACCCTATCATTCTCTGAACACAATTTTTTTAGCGCCCGAATGAATTCGTTATTCTCAAAAATTAATTTGTCGTAGGCCTCACTAAAGATACGAATAGTTCGATGACCATGTCCCAAGGTCAAAATGGCCGCGTCTAAAAACTCATTCTTGTCGCTTAAAATACAATGGTTGTCGCTCGCCATGGTTCAATCCCATTCAGATAGTGAAGTTGTTTATCACACCATTATTATTAATCATCGACACCGGATTAATCATCGACATAGTCGCCCACACTACTCTGAAAGATGGGCCGAGTTAAAACTAAAAAACAAGCAGCCGAAATAACAGATGAGCCAAAGATCATGCACATCACCATAATCTGATACCTGACGGCGATGAGAGGCGACACGCCTGGCAGTATTTGCCCCGTCATCATTCCCGGCAAAGAAACAAGGCCGACAGCAAAAAGAGAGTTTATGATCGGAATGAGCGACGTTTGCAGCGCTATATTCTTGGCCTCAGCGTAACCCATGCCTCTAATTAATTCGGCATTTAATCTCTCGGCAGACAGACTAACACTATTCATTGAATTCGCAAAAATCATGCCCGCTAACGGAATCATAAGTTGCGGTGTATACCAAGGGTTGAGCTCTAAAACTCCTTGCGTCACCAGTAATAGCGTTATTCCTCCACCGACGCCAATAGCGATAAAAGCGTGTTTGTAGAGAGTCAATCTCTTTTCTGAAACGGTCCCCAGTGCTATCCAGCTAGAAGCAAAAACCATGACCATCAATACAGCAACAACGATCGCCGAACTATTGGACTCAAAAAGAAAAGATAGAAAGTACCCGATCAATAGTAACTGAACCAGCATTCGCACAATCGCATACAATGCATTACCGGAATTTAGTGACCATTTAACCAATATAGCTATAGCGACAATAACGGGGACAAACGCTATCGCCAGATTAAAGAAGGGTATCGCATCAACGGAATTTACCATCCAGCCTCCGATGAAAAAAATGTGTTAATTGAGCCCATTTTCTACTGCCTATAGATCGGAGTTCAATAAATACCAAATGCTGTAAGAATCAAGCCAAGTTTACTCTATCGAAA
Organism: Gammaproteobacteria bacterium; assembly: GCA_024280785.1. Lineage (GTDB taxonomy): Bacteria > Pseudomonadota > Gammaproteobacteria > Pseudomonadales > UBA7434 > UBA7434. Next base: position 10,675 of record JAJRPK010000078.1, on the reverse strand, counting down.
AAAAACTTGCCTCCCGGCGTCAATGACCGCTAGATTCCGACGATAAACCAAACAATCTGATAACCTTAACTAAAACGACTTCGGGTATTAATAATTACTTTAAAGTGATGCATTTGACTCTGCCAAACAGGGAAGGTATCGTTAAAATTAACGAGAAAATGAACGCTCCACCTATCCTGCTTCGCCTCGACTAAATGCCTCCGGAACCGAATGGCACTTACTTAAGCGTAATACCGGTGTTTATCCCCATAAAATGCAGCAGAGCGTCCAAGCTGAAGAAATTCAACTGACGGATGATTTATTGATTGGCACCGGTACGCGCAGAAAGTGCTATCGCCATCCCTCTTCAGCAAACCTTTGTATTAAGGTCACTTTTAGACTGGACGAGAAAGATAAGCAAACCCCTAGAGAAATACACTATCTGAATAAGTATCACCGATTGATACCTCACTGAAAAATAATCCCTAAATACTACTACAGCGTAGAAACTAATTTTGGCAAAGACTATGTCTTTGACTTGATTTGTGATTCAGATGGTGCCGTCTGTCTACCGTTGTATCACCACTTAGCAACAGGTTCAATAACGGCGCCTTATGCTTTCAAATTATTAGATGACTTACACCGATATTTATTCGAGCTCGATATTATTGTTTTAAGCGACCCCAATCTAAACAATCTTGTACTACAAAGAACAAAAGGTTCTGCCGACCGGTTAGTGATCATAGATGGCATAGGAAATAGTGATTTTTTTAAATTTGCCGATCATTTATCATTTTGGCGAAAACTAAAGCTTGATAGACATCGCCAATTTCACATTAATAAAATGAATCAAGACCTAAAAGAAATCGCGGCTAGAAAAGATACGCCCTAGCGCATTCTCTTCTCAGACTCTTTACTGCTTTTTTACTATCTTTTTACTCTACGAACCACGAAGTCTAATCATAGTTCGTTGCAGTTAATGCTCCCATTTAGACTCACGATTATGCTAACTATCGTCAGGTTTATTTTGAGTAAGAATTACTTTTGCATACCGTAACGCTTCCAACCGGCTCTCAAACAAATTTTTATCATCTAGTAATTGCAACACGCCCGTTTTTTCCAAAACAAGCTTAACCGAGGGACGCACACCAAACATCAACACCGTATCACCGATTTCTGTTAACCGTTGAATCACTTCTTCTAAAGCTGCCGATGCCGAACTATCAATAAAAGGCACATCCGACAGGTCAATTGCTAACACATCTTTTTTGATGTTCGTTTGCAGGAGTTTGGCAATATCCCGCGCTGAGCCAAAACTCAAAGGCCCTTCAAGATGAAACAATACAATTCTTTCATCGGAGTCATTTAATATTTTTTCTTCATCGGGCGATAAGTCCTTGCTCTGATCAGCCCCGTAAACAAATTTTGCACTGTCCATTTGAGCTTCGGCCATACGAGAAACAAATAACACCGAGGCCATTACAAATCCCACCACAACAGCAGAAATTAAATCGATAAACACGGTCATCGACAGTGTGGTCAGCATAATAATTACGTCGGCACGAGGCGCCGACCCTATACGCTTAAGGTATTGCCAGTCGATAATGTCGATGCCAACTTTAACAAGTATTCCACCCAATACGGCTAAAGGAATTTTACTGGCAGCATCACCAAAACCTAACACAATCGCAAGCAGCAACACCGAATGAAGCGCCCCACTCACTTTAGTCTTAGCGCCCGCCCGAATATTTACCAGCGTGCGTACAGTAGCTCCAGCACCCGGCAAGCCACCAAATAAACCTGCAACCATATTACCGATACCCTGACCGATTAACTCTTTATTAGAATCGTGCGAGGTTCTTGTCATGCTGTCGGCCACTAACGAAGTAAGTAGCGAATCGATAGCTCCCAATAACGCCAGCATTAATGAAAACTTAATAATATTCGGCAAGTCTGCCAGTGGTATGTGCGGCATCCGCAAAGCAGGGAAACCCGATGGGATATCGCCAATAGCAGGACTACCTTGAAAAATAATTAATGAAGCGATGGTTCCCACGGCTATGGCTATAAGTGGCGGCGGCACGATACGGCCAATTTTCTCCGGCGTAAACACCATAATAGCCAGTGTTAGCCCACCGAGTAACACCGCATTGATATTTACTTGATCAAGCATCGCTGGCAGAGCCGCCAGTTTTATCAACACACTTCCGTCGGGAGCCTCTTGCCCTAATAGCGCCGCTAGCTGCAAAATAATGATAATAACGCCGATGCCGCTCATAAACCCGGAAACCACAGGCAATGGCATTAACTTGATATATCGACCTATACCTAATTTACCAAATAGAATTTGAAAGGCGCCTGCTAATACAACAACCGTAAACGCGGCGGCTAGATTGGGCGCAAAATGAGTGACTACTACAGCCATCACCACTGTCATCGGACCCGTTGGACCCGTTACCTGGACTCGAGTGCCACCAAAAACAGCCGCGAAAAAGCCGGCAAAGATAGCGCCGTAAAGCCCCGCTAGCGCACCTGCGCCCGATGACACACCAAATGCGAGCGCAAGTGGCAGTGCGACTACGGCGGCTGTAGCGCCACCAAATAAGTCACCTCGGTATTGATTTAATATCGACAACGTTCTATTACCCTTGTCACGTTCTACGACCCCGTATTGAGAGGAGAGTAAAAAAGAAAAACTAGCGCGGTTATTATAGAGATTAGTGAGAGAATGTTCGATGGGTAAAACGACCACAGCTTGTGCGCTTCATAGATATCAAATCTGTTTTTGCTAATTCGCTGAAGCAAGCTTGTAGTACACGTGGCAGACTACTTACTGCCGAGGCACTTGAAAAGAATACCCTTTATTTCAAGACCGTTGCTGGCAGGGATGCCAGCGTCGAACTATAGGGACATATTCATGTCTGTCTTGAAATAAAGGGTATTCTTTTCGAGTGCCTTATTAGTATTGGCAAAGATATTAGTCGGCATGCTGAAAATGGCCGCGCTGATATTAAACTACGCTGGATCATGTTCAAATTGGGTCATCGATAGCAGCAACAAAACTACCAGTAAAATACCGATACCAACCATATAAATAATATCGTAGCTACCGTAAAGGCTCTTGAGTAGCCCCGCCAAAGGAATCGCCGATAAGGAAAATGGCAAACCGATAAGACCGTAAATCCCTATCACACGGCCAGCAATTGCTCGCCCGAATCTTGCTCCCGCTGACGCGGGTTGCATCGGCATAAATGCTCCTACGCTTAGACCAACCAAAGCTGCAGCAGCCACACTAACCAAATAACCGGGATGGCTGAGGTAAACAAGAAAGGCCAGGATAATCGCGCTCTGAGAGGCCATTAACACGACTTTAGTTCCTGTTCGATCAGCAATCGCGCCAGCACTGATGCTACCAACGATACTCGCCAATGCTATCGCGGATAAAGCATACGACGCCTGCAAGTTATTCGCCCCACCCGATTCTAAAAAAGGAACGATATACACTCCATTAGTCAACGAGACCATGGTGATGATGCCAAAGGAAACGGCCATAAACCAAATATCCCTTCCTCTGAGTGCTTGCCTAAACCTTTCATCGCCTTCGTTAAGGTCACTCTCCTCCATGGCACTAGCGGGGTCACCATCGGGATGCTGCCCCACGTCTTCCGGGGTTCGTTTTACCCCAAAAAAAATAACAATAAATGCCACCACTCCCAAGACGTATGACAAAGTTTGCAGAGCATAACGCCAATCATTTTCAACACTACCATTTGCCATTAGCCAAGCCGCAGCAGGCGGCAACCACAAACCGCCAATCGACAGACCCACGGCAACTATAGCAAGTGCTGAAGCACGACGCCGAACAAACCAGTTAGTAACGATTCCATTGCTTGGAACCATTCCATGAATAACAATGCCGACAGACGTAATTAACATCCCTAACGCCAGCATGCCACCACTATGGATGCGCGTTATAATGGCCACACCGGCAACCATCATTATCACTCCCGCTAGCATCACAGGTTTAATCGGCCCACGATCAGCCAGCTTACCCATAATCGGCGCAGTAAGACCCACCGACAGCATAAAAATAGACACTCCAATGCCTACTGTAGCGATATCAAGGTCAAAATCTGCCGCTACCGCTTCAAGAACTACGCCAAAAACATTTAGCAATGCCATGCCGAGCGAAACGGTAATTGCCAATGCAAAACTGACTCGCCAACCGCTAAACGTCATACTTTCTTGCTTATTCATCGTCAGGTACTCAGTCAAAAATATCAGGCAAAATTCAAACTGGCCAAGCTATCAATAGCTTGGCCAATTACGAGGTTAACAGGAAATTACAGGACTAACTGCCGATTTTCATTACCGTGCGAATTTCTCGGCCATGATGCAAATCGTCAAAGGCTTCGTTAATTTCTTCTAACGGCCGCATTCGGCCAACCATTGATTTTAAATCCAGCGTGCCATTTTTATAAGCCGTCATCATTCGCGGAATATCGTAAGTAGAATTACAGGAACCGAGCAAACAACCACAAAGCTTTTTCTCAGAAGCGGTGAAAATAACAACGTTGTCTAAACTTACTCCTTGATCTATAGGCGGGGCACCCACACAAACTGTCATTCCTCCGGGTCGACTGGTTTGTATTCCCAGCTCTATCAACTTGGCTAGACCTGCCGTTTCAAACGCATAATCAACACCAATACCATTAGTTTGTAGCATAGCGAATGCAGCCACATCTTCGCTTGTTGGATCGATAGCATGAGTCGCCCCCAGCTTTAACGCCAAATCTCGACGCTCTGCCAACGGATCAGAAACAATAATGGTGCTAGCGGCTGCTAATCGCGCCCCTTGAACAGCAGCCAAACCGATGCCGCCCAAGCCTAACACTAATACGGTGGCGCCCGCTTCGACGTCAGCCGTATTTAGCACGGCACCAACCCCTGTTTGCATAGCACAACCCACAACACAGGCAATTTCCAAGGGTATATCATCGGGAATTTTAATGGCTCCAGTAGATGGGCAAACAACTCTTTCTGCCAAACCGCCTACACCTACCCCACGCAAAATTTCATTACCGTTCTGGCTTAGCCCCGTCTGCCCATCGGCCATACGGTTAGTCATTATGCTATTGCCGTTGACGCACAACGAATACTCGTTTCGCTGGCAAAAGTAGCAAACTCCACACGAAGGGACAGGAGTCAGAACAACATGATCGCCTACTGCCAAATGAGTCACACCCTCACCAATAGATTCGATCACGCCCGATGCCTCGTGACCCAATATTATGGGCCCCTGTATTGGCCCCATAACACCCGACAATACGCTGTAATCTGAGTGGCACAAACTACAATAAGCTACATTGACTCGTACTTCTCCCGCACGAGGCTCAATTATATCAATATTGCCCTCAACCTGAATGGGCTTACCCTGCTCGAACAAAACTGCTGCTTTCATGAAAAGTTGCTCCTACTCAATGCGTATAATATATGGCTTACAAATCAAATCGTTTGATGTACTGAGAAAATCGATTGTCTTCACGCTCCTTAGTCAAGCCGTAATCTGCCAAGCTGTATTCGTGTTTGCCGTGTTTACCGCGTGGGTTATCGTCCAAATACTGCTGCATTCGCTGTTCTAAATCGGCCGGCGGCTCAATGCCAAATTTCTTGTAAATACCAAACACCGTTTCAAACGGTTCTGCCACAATATCATCAAAATAAATATCATAAAATTGATCTTTGTGCTCCGTCAACAATTCTCTGTCGTTCATACCAATTTGCAATAACTGGTTCCAACTCGTCGCCTGCTCTTCGCCAATCAAATCAGGAACATGTCCTTTATCGGTAAACATCCCCGATAAAGTCCAAACGAAACTGCACACCGAGCCAATGACATCTACCGGATTCCGATGAGTAAATACAATTTGTGCATCGGGAAATAATTTAAAAATAGCGGGCATAGAGCTAAGGTGCCCTGGCGTCTTTAGCAACCATCGATCAATCGGCCTGTTCGCCGGCTCTGTAGCTTGCATCATCTGTAAAAATCGTTTGTGAAAACGTAACGCCGGTTCGGGGTCAGCTTCCATTAACCATTTTCGATAGGTCGGCACATACCAAGTTAACGTCAGAGTAATTCCATGCATCATTTGATGCATGACCGCCAAGCACTCTTGCGGCATCGTCGCCTCCATCTTATGGATAGCATTAAACCCTGGTGCCATTTTGTATTGCATTTCTAACTGTTTTGCCATTTCTTCAATACGAGGGTCATCGTCATAATGGTCAGGATGAGGCCTGGGCAGAGGAGAATTTACTTCCCAGAATAATGGTGACCGATTGCCGGGATCAGTCCCCAATAATCCATGCATTGCCGAGGTTCCCGTGCGCGGCAAACCCACAATAAACAGGGGCTTTTCAATAATTTGTTGTTCTTCTTCCGGGTGTTTGTCAAACCAATCACTAAGCTTGACATAATTACTTATAAGATTGACTAGCATACCGCGAGCGCCAATTCGCCCTATAGTATTCAGTTTCGCTTCATTATTTAATGCATAAATTAATGTTTCCAGCCCGCCAGAATCCCAACCCGGCGCAGGGCGTGTAAGACCGGTTTCTTTTTCAACTCGAGACAGTACGTCATCCGCCGTCAATTTGGGTCTTATGCCAATTTTATCTAACACCACACCCAAGCCATTAATAGCACGGATAGCGAAAGGACGATAAGGTAGATTACGACTCATAGAATTTTCTCATCCAGGCAATTTTATTAACGTACGTTTTTTATCGCATTTGAATGACTTGCGAAATATCGAACACTGTTCGATAATGTCGGCGGATGATATTGCCGAAGACATGCGAAGTCAATTAAATGTCCTTACATAAAACACGACAAAAAGCGGGCCGCCCCCCCAAAATAAGTGCGAAAGCTATTTTGGATAGCGCTTCGTCATTGCTGATGGAATCGGGCGAAAAAGGCTTTTCTATGCGAAAACTGGCCATTTCAATGAATATTGGCCTATCGTCGCTATACCATTACTATCCGAGTAAAGATGGTTTGTTTACCGCGCTCGCGGACTCAACGATCGAGCAGCTATGGCATGATGTGACGTTAACAGGTCCCGGTTGGGGAGGGAAATTACATCATTGGGCCTTTGGTTTGGCCAGACAACTTTCACTTAATAATTATCTTGCCTGGTTATTTAGTCAAGCTAGCCCAACCATTCTGCTCCGTGAATTAGAAAAATTGGCCATCATTATCGAGGAATCAGGCATGCCTCGCCCACAGGCATTACTAATGGCTCAGAGTTTACTGTGGACTGTCGTCAGCTTCCAATTCATGTCAACCGAGCCGAGCCTACAAAAATTCGTCGATGAAAAAAGAACGGCTAATAACAGCAGCGACCACAAACATCTTGAGGTTCTTGAGACTGTTGCGACGGAACAATTTGATGAGTTAATTGCGCTGACTATTGAAAATCAAATACGTGGGCTTGAGATGTACGCCAACCGAGAAAATTGCAGCTAATTTATCTAACAGCGACCAAGCGATCATCGCCTTCAACTCACAAAATTAGCCACTGCACCATTTTAATTAGCCGTTTCAACTAGCCGTTTCAACTAACCGCGTTAACTAATTCCTTTTAATTAAGAGAAGCCAAGTAATCCTTTAGCGCCAAGCCTGTTCCCATATCCCATGGTTTTATATCTTGTTTCTCTACTAAATTATAAGCATCGAGTTCGTCATTTAATTTTATCTCGCCTTCAGCAACTAAATGATAAGCAATAATAACTTGATTCATTTGCTCAAAACCATAAGCACCCACCAGACTTTGGCTAACAACCTCAAGATTCAACTCTTCTTTGGTCTCACGAACCATCGCCTCAGCAGGGTCTTCACCCATTTCCAAGAAACCCGTGATCACAGAGAAAAACTCTTTTGGCCAAGCTACGTTATGTGCCATGACAATTTTTCCCTGGTACTCGACAATCCCTGCTACTACCGGCGTTGGGTTACCCCATACAACGTAATTGCAATCGTCGGATTCACAAGCCAACCGATCTACTTCATCGATCACTTGTTCTGTCATATCTGCTTTACATTCGGGACAATACTTCACTTCGGCATCCTCATTTACTATCTAATTCGATTTTTTACTACTTACTAATAAGGCAGTTGAAAGGAATGCCTCGGTAGTATATCTACAATCTAACGACTTGCGTAATCACACATACCTCACCGCTCCGCCATCTACCCGGATGTTCTGGCCATTAATAAAACCAGCTTTGGGGCTGGCTAAAAAAACCACCAAATCAGCTACCTCTTGTCGCGTAGCGATTCGCCCACAGGGATTAGGGTAATCATTTTTAACGATGTGTTGAACAATCGTATCCCAATCATCACCCCAGTCGTTTTTCTTTGCCAATTTACGGTAACCGGCCTCTACTTCTTCGGTATGAATTAACCCGGGTGAAACCGTGTTAACCGTGATGCCTGTTTGACTTAGCTCGCTCGCCAGTCCAACCATTAAAGTCGCCAACGCTCCTTTCGATGCATAGTAGTGCGGCATAATGGAATTAGGCTGATGGCTGCCTATGGTACCCAACTGAATAATCCGCCCCCAGCCCTTTAGCTTCATATCGTCAATAAAACCTTGTACCACTCGAGTAGCGGACAGTACATTTTTTTGATACATGTCCAAAAAATCAACTTCGGCTACAGTTGCCCAGGTTCCACTCGAGCCGGTGCCATAATTATTCACCAATATATCGGGAACACCTATCGTGGAGCGCACTTGATCGACGAGCTGAGAGACCCCACTATCACTCGTTAAATCTCCCCAAACTGCGGTGGCTCCTAGTGCTTGAGCAACAGCCGTTGAACCCCCCTCCTCGTTTGAGTGGACAGCCACAATTGCGCCTTCGGCAGCCAAAGCTTGAGCGATAATCTCGCCTGTTCCCCTATTGGCTCCAGTAACCAATACCGCTTTATTCCTTAGATCTAAATCCAAAGCTTAACTCCAATAATAAATCTTAACGACGTCCAGCATCACTTGCATCTAACCCGAGTACCTAGTCGGTTCCACGCTCACACATCTTGGTTTTGATTGCGCCAAGCGCTTGGCGACATGCTTGTCCACGCTTTAAAAGCGCGGCGAAAGGAAGTACCGTCACTAAACCCCAGTTGCCTGGAAATTTGTTCTATAGACAAATCGTCACGCCGTAGATATCGCGATGCCATTTCTTGCAAACAACTTTCGCGCAACTCGCGAAAAGAGGTTCCTTCTCGATGCAAACGTCGCCGAAAGGTTGATTCGGGAATGCCTAATGTTTGCGTCAATTGACGCAAAGTAGGAATCGGCAACATCTGCTGCACGGCTGCCGTTATTAAGGCTTCCACCTGCTGCATAATATCGTTGCCGGCAGAACCAAACACCTCGCACGGAAAATGGGCGATAAAACCGGATAATTCTTTATTTGTCCGAACCACCGGCAGTTGCAAAAATTCTACAGGGAACTCAAATGAATAATTATTTCGTACGGCTAAAACAGGCGCATTAAATAACCGCAAAAACGGCAGTACATCATCGCGCTGCCCAAGGCCAATTCTAACTTTCGTTAACGGTAATTCGATACCTATTAACCATTGGAACAACTGATAGAATGCATGTAGCCCCGTAATATCGACAAGGCTACTTATCGGCGTTGGACATTTACGCAAAGTATCGAGAGAGAAAACAACAGATTCACTGCTAATGTCAACAGCTTGCTTGCCATTTCTTGGGTGCAGCATATCGCTAAATTCAATGGTTAGTCTGATCGCCTCGCTTAAGTTAGTAGCGGATAGCACACAACGACAAAGCATCTGAATATCGCGATTGTAAATCGGTTGCTGTTGTCCTTGATTCGCTACAGCCAGTTCAAGTGCCTTAATCGCTTCTAGATACCAGTGAGAAAATTCGCTGACTGATTGAGGTAAGGCCATCCCTAAGTCAACATTTGCCTCGACCAATGCTCCACTCAAGATTTTTATCAAGGGCCTTAGCGACGATGGATGACTCACTGACGGATTATCCGTCATGTCCCCCGCAAGTTCTTCCCCTCCGTCAGAAAAAACATATGAATTGACCGATTTTGTCATGGTTATTGAACACTGCCACTCTATAAGAAGAACTAAATTGCCACCAGAATACGGTTATAGATAGCTTTATACAAGCCGTTATAAAGTAGTTGTAATCATTTTATCGTCGGCAACCAAGCAAAAATGAGGGATAACCGAGCGAGATTACATATGACTGAAATTGTCTTAGCGTGGCGTAAATAACAACGCACGCTAGCTATCGATCTTATTTACCACCGTAATCCTCAAGAAAAGCTCTGGCGAACGCAATAAGGCAGTCCCTCCGTCAAACCCCTCAAAAAAAAAGATGTCATAACCAACTAAGCAATTGTTCATCGCTGAAAATAGCTATTCAGGTATAGTTCCACAGTTATAGTCTTACAGTTATAGCCCTACAGTAAAAACTCTACGGAGAAAACAAATGGAAAAAAACGACATCGTAGCGAAATTAGCGATTTTAACGCTAGAAGATAATTTCGCCAAAACATGGGATACCGGAGATGCGGCGCAATATGCAAAACTCTACCCTGCAAATGCCGTGCTGGAGTGCGAAGCGTCGGGAGAACTCCCCGCTGT
>JAJRPK010000077.1 GCA_024280785.1 Gammaproteobacteria bacterium | reverse complement strand
GGCTAGCTCAGGTACAAAATAAAATTGATGCAGCAGAGGCGTTAGTTGATCAAGGGGTTAAGTCAGTTATTCAATTAACCAAGGATGGAGATGCATTGACGATGAATGATAGGGTTAAATATCGAGCTCAAGCTTGCTATGCTGCTAACTTGATCAAGCAAGCGGTTAATGATATGGCTGAGGGGGCCGGCGTCAAAGCACAGTTTAAATCTCATCCACTGCAACGTTTTCAGCGTGATGTTAATACGGTAGCGGGGCACGTTTTGTTTGATATGGATGCGACATTGGAACTACATGGGAGGGTTTTACTCGGTTTCAATCCCACTCATCCGTTATGGTAATGAAAGAGTCATATCCCTTTAGACAATTTACAATTTCAATACCCCGCGAGTGGATTGATTTTAATGACCATATGAACGCAAAATATTATGGTTTAGTCGCGCTCGTCGTTAGTGTTGCAGGGATATAAAAAACTTAAACCTCCAAAAAAGACAGCGAAGGTGCTGGCCTCGTAGCGAGTTTTTATAGACTATTTGAAATTAGTTTGTCGGCATCGCTTGCACAATTTAGTGCGGCTTATTTTTTGTGGCGAATGGCCTGTTCTAACAATAGCGATCCAATGCCATAAGTTGGGTCGTTCGGGCCTTGTACTGAGCCGGGGTAAACGGTAACTACGGGAGCGCCACTGGCTTGAAACTTACGTGCTATGCGCTCGGCGGCAGCTTTGGTATTGTAGTACATTTGGTTTCCCATCCTTTCCGGTAGTAGCTACCATGAAATCTTTATTCTGTCGATAAAATCGCGTTTTAATGCCGTGGAATTCGACCGTGGTGTTGTTGAAATCGCCCAGTATGGTTTTCTCATTGGGATCTTGCATGGCTCGATGGTGGCCCGAAAGTTGCCATCGAGCGTACTCGGATTGGTGACATTGTTGACAGTGTTTGGAGCCGACAAAATTTGCCGTTAGGTCAGATGCAAACGTAACGTTACTCGTAAACTATACGAGAAGTAAAAATCTTAAAAAACTGGCATAGAAAACCGTACCTTAGTCGAAGTTGGTAATTCCCTTGCAAAGAAAAAGCTAATGAAATATTCGGCATCTACCTTCGTAGATGTTGTCGCTAAATTTATCTCAACACCCTATGATTTTATTTTTCGCAATGGGTTAATTATAAAGCTTTTGTGATTCCAAGACGATCAGCTTGGAGCGGTACAGAGCGTCAGCGAGAAATTCAAGGCAGATAGTTTGAGCTTCAAGGCTCTCCTGGTTTATTCTGACTGCTTCTAAACTAGCCCCCAAAAATAATTAAGAAATGAATTTTCTCTTTACTTTCCCAACTATGTATTATTTAATTAATCAGGTGATTAATTAAATAATACATAGTTGGTGAGGGGCAGGGCTATACATGGCCAGAGGGCGACCAAAAAAAGCAGCGAATGAGCAACTTATAAAACAGGTTTTGCTTGAAGCAGCGGCAGCTGTACTTAGCGAGAAATCTTACCAGGCGATGTCAATTAGAGAGATTGCAGAAAAAGCGGAAACTAATTCTGCCATGATCAGCTATTATTTTGGTGGCAAGTCCGGATTAGTTGCGGCGTTATTCACATCTTCGATGGAAGGTGTGTTGTCTCTAGCAGATATCGATAATGAGTTTGCTAGGCTCAAACCAAAAAACAGAACCAAGAGTTTGTTTCGGCTCTTTGTCAAAATCATTGCCAGTAATCCTTGGATGTTTCGGATGATTGTCGATGATTTGCTTAATCAAAATCCGGAAATAAGATCGATTATGGTTAAAACCATAGCGGGGTCTAGCGAACAAATACTGACTAAATTTATAGCCATACAGATAAGGGATGGATATTTCAAAAAGTCTATAGATAGAAGCCTCGTAAAAGTATCACTACTAAGTTTGTTGGCTTTTCCTTTTTTAGCGACACCTATTTTGAAAGAAGCTTATAACGTAGATATGGCATCTATTGACACTAATAAGTGGATCAAACATAGCGTGAAATTATTTGAAACGGGATTAAGAAAAAATTAAATTATAGAATAAAAGGTATTTCCTTATGGTGACAAAAGAAGACATCATTGAACGGGCAAAAAAGATAAGCCACTTTGCGGCAGAGCAAGCAGAAGAGGCAGAACAATTATGTCGGTTAACAGACTCGTTGATTGACAGACTTATTAGTGAACAGCTATTTTCAATTGTCACTCCCAAGAAACATAACGGTTTAGAGATGGACCTTGACGTGCTACTTGAAGCGGCCAAGGAAGTCGCTCAGGGTTGCGGGTCTTGTGGCTGGGTGATGTCGCTATTGGGCACTCATAATTGGATGGCAAGCTTGTTTCCGGAGCAAGCTCAAAAAGAAATGTTTGATGGCAAGGGTTATGTTTTAGCACCGGGAATATTTGCGCCCGGAGGAACGGCACACAAGGTTGAGGGTGGCTATCAAATTTCCGGGTGCTGGCCGTTTGCTAGTGGAGTAAGGCACTCGAACTGGGTTCTTGTTTCAGCGCTTGAGATGGATGATCAAGAGAACTTAGCAGGTATGTATTGCTGCGCACTTCCGATCGAAGATGTTGAAATTCTTCCTACTTGGGATACCTCCGGGATGAGAGGAACAGGGAGCTGTGATGTAAAAATTAAAGAGGCTTTTGTACCGGCGCATCACACCATTCAATTTTCGGATCTATTAAATGGAACAACAGAGGGAGCAAAAAATTCTGCTAACCCTATGCGACGATTACCATTGATTGTATACCTTGCTTATACTGCGGTAGCCCCGGTTATTGGTATGGGAAAAGGAGCATTAACGGTTTATCGTGATCATCTAAAGCAACGTTTATACGTTAGTGGCCAAGAACAGAAAAACAATCCCGCTTCACAAGTCCGGCTAGCTCGTGCGCAAAATCAGATTGATGCGGCAGAAGCATTAGTTGACCAAGGGTTGAAGTCAGTCATTCAATCGATTAAGGATGGAGAGACATTGACGATAAATGATAGGGTAAAATACCGGACTCAAGCTTGTTATGCCGCCAATATGATCAAACAAGCGGTTAATCATATGGCTGAAGGTGCGGGTGCTAAAGCACAATTTAAATCTCATCCACTACAACGTTTTCAGCGTGATATTAATACGATATCGGGTCACGTTGTGTTTGATATGGATACGACAATGGAACTACAAGGACGGGTTTTACTCGGCCTCGAACCTAATCATCCGCTATTGTAATGAATGAGATATATCCCTTTAGACAATTTACTATGTCAATACCCAGCGAGTGGATTGATTTTAACGATCATATGAACGCTAAGTATTATGGTTTAGTTGCGTATGATGCACACATTCGATTCATTGAACACTTAGGTTTAGATGAGAGTTACAAAAACTCAAGTAACAGCAGTACAGTTGTTATTGAGAGCCATATTAGTTATGAGAAAGAGCTGTGCGTCAATGATGAAATCGAAGTAATTTCGTGGCTGGTTTCCATCGATGAAAAACGAATGCGCTCTTGCCATGAGCTTTATTGCATAAATAAAGGCTATCGCGTGGCGGTGTCAGAACAGCTTGATATACATGTTGATTTAAATAGTAGAAAGGCCTCTCCGTTTCCCAAAACGGTATATTCGCGCTTGTCGTTAGCGTTGCAGAAATATAAAAAGCTTAAACCTCCTAAAAAGACAGCGAAAGTGCTGGCCTCGTAGCGAGTTTTTATAAGCTATTCGAATTTAGCTTGCCGGCATCGCTTGCACAATTTAGTGCGGCTTATTTTTTGTGGTCGGGAATTTTGTTAGTTGCCACCATCCAGTCGAGAAGATCTTTAAATGACTTTTCTGCTCCTATACGAGTAAGTTTAAGCTCATCAATCGCCGGTTGGTCATCGCTGGGCTTACTGCGAGTTAGCACCTGCGCCGCCTCTTTGGTGAGCTGAAAGCTAGACCCCGTGATTCGGCTGATCAGGTCAAGGGTTTGTCCCATAAAGCGCAACAGCCAGCCAGGGATTTTTTGTGCCTTGATGTCTCTTCCGGTAATGTCCCGCAATATTTTCAGTAACTCGTCATAGCTAAGGTAGTAGCCGCCCGCCATATAACGTCGAGGGCCGCGATTAGCTTGCAGTGCTCTATCGAGTAACTGGGCAAGGTCTCTGACGTCGGTATATCCGCGGCCACCGTCAGTGACCAGCAGCTTTTTGTGGCGAATGGCCTGTTCTAACAATAGCGATCCAATGCCATAGGTTGGGTCGTTCGGGCCTTGTACTGAGCCGGGGTAAACGGTAACTACGGGAGCGCCACTGGCTTGAAATTTACGTGCTATGCGTTCAGCGACAGCTTTGGTATTGGAGTACATTGACATCGGGTCGGTCACAGGGTCGTCAGCTCTGTGCTTGTCTCTGGGCGCAGGGAACAAAGCGAGATAGCTTGAGACATGAATAATAGGGTCGAGATTGGCCTCGATTCCCGCCCGTATAACATTTTCTGTACCCGTAACATTGGCTTCCCACAACATTGAGGCATCGCTTTGTCGATTGGAAAATACTCCGGCACAATGAAGCAGTGCATCGCATCCAGTTGTCGCAGCAGTAATTGAATCAGGGTCAGTAATATCACCAATAACGACCTCCAAATCGGCCAACGATTTACCTAACGATTGTAAACAGGCTTTCAGCTTGTCGCGATTTCTGACCATCGCTTTAACTTGCTTTCCCTGATTTAGCATTTCTACGACAGCGTAGACCCCGATAAGCCCGTTAGCGCCAGTGACAAGTACTTTCATGCGAGTGGTTCCATTATTTGAGCCGCGAAGTCAATTAAAAGCATACTTATCATTCCTATGGCGCTGGCTTCCATTAATATTCGTCCCCAACTCCAGCGCTCATCTTCTTCGTCTAATCTAAAATAGGCGGGAAAGGAAACAATAAAATACAAAGAATAAAACAATGAACCGTACAGCAGCATTTGGTCGAGGTTTTCATACCATACCGTGCCGGCTACATCATCATTTATATAGAGGCGGGTTTCTGCCCAAGCCCAGAATACCGCTGTGATGGCGATGGTTGCTATCCAAACGAGAAGCCGTTTAGAGCGTGCCCAGTCTTCCGTTGTAGAGTAAATGCGACGAATAAATATAACGGCTGCATTGTGGTAGACAATAAAAAAGGCAACGGTATTAAAATACATGCCAAGTGGAACTTTTTTATGCTCTGCCAGCGCTGAGGTTTCGGAAGGGCCTATAAGTGCTGAATCAAAATAACTGTGCACCTGAGGGAAGTTGTAGCGCATCCCTAAAACATCAAAAAAATATTCTGTGTGGACATAAGTGACTATAAAGGTCCACCAAAACATAAACAGGTTTGCTTTGAACCAATAACTTTGGTGCCAGGGAATACCGGAGTGGCGGCGTAAATAGAATGGCAAAAACACACAGTAGGGAAGCCACATCGCCAGGTTCTGTACGATATGCCAAAAAGTATTGGTATCGACCCAACCCATTTTTTGCATAATGGCGTTATAGAGAAAAAACACCGGGATAAAACCAAGAAAGAATTTTTCTGTCCACGCTTTATCTTGGTTTAAAGAAAACCAGTATCCAGACGTCATAGTAGTAACCCGCGTAAGATTAAATGAATGGCCGTTTCGATTTGTTTTTCAGTTTTTATCTCAAACATTGGTCGTTCAGAGACATTGTTGCGGTGTAGACCCAGCAGTATTGCTTGAAGGGTGTAAGCAACTTGCGAGGGGTTGACATCGCGACGTATCTCTTTCAATTTTATTCCTTGTCTTAGGGCTTTTTCCAAAGCCTTTTTAACATCGTCAACGATATAAATAGTTTCGCGAGTGTTATTTAATAGCACTCCCTGTGTTTCTTCGAGAGTAACAACTCGCACTGCGTGATGTCGCCATTGGCTAAGCAAACTGTCCTTAAGCCAGTTTGATATTCGGTCTACGGTTTTTCCTTTTGCCTTCAGTAAGCTAAGCCCCGTTGTTCTGGCATCATGAATAACTTTGTCGTTTAACGCGATAAGGACAGCTTCTTTTGTGGCAAATTGTTTGTATAAGGTCGCTCTTGATACACTGGCTTGCTTTGCTATATTTGTCATTCGGCTGTTGTTATAGCCATTGCTAAGAAAACTTTCAGCGGCGGTATTTAGAATTCTATCGCGGCTGTTCATACGACTATTCATACATCATAAGACCGTTTATATGACTGTTCATACCACCGTTCATATGACTGCTCATATTAGTCATACGAGATACCTGTTGGCGAAAATTTCCATATCTTTTAATTTTTCATCGAGGCTCATGGTGCTCGCCATGCCGTTTTCGTCGCAGAAGGCTTCACGGTATAACATGGTGACTCCGATCTCTTCGCAGCGACTAAAGTTTTCTTGATTGTTTTCATATAAACCAATGGCAATATTAAAACCTTCCAGAGTTTTTCCGAGGGCTTCGCGGCAGTGTTTTAAAGCAGAAATCATCGCCTCGACATCGGCCATATCATGCTGCGCGCCGACCCAGCCATCGTGCCTAGCGGCGCGCTGTAATGCCGCTTCGCTAAAGCCACCGATACAAATGGGTAAATCGGCATTAAGCCCAGGCGACATTTGCAGCTTTGGATAATTATAAAATTCCCCATGAAATTCAACTTGTTCACCCGTCCACAATTGCTTCATTACCTCAATCATTTCGTCGGCGCGGCGCCCACGGGTCTTAAACTCTTGGCCCACTAACGAAAATTCAGTTTCTTGCCAGCCGACACCAGCACCAAGAATTAATCGCCCATTGCAAAGGTTAGCGGCCGTAGAAACTGACTTGGCAACATTGAATGGGTCCCGTAATGGGAGAACGTATAAAGTATTTAAAAATTTAAGGGTTGTCGTTATCTGCGAAAGCGCGCCAATTTCTACCCATGGGTCAGGCCAGTGAGTTTCTGGATACCAGCGAATGAGACTGTTTTTACTGTAATCATAATGCTCATATTGTTCAGCGAAGGTTATTAAGTGTTCACCCAAAGTAATTCCTTCAAAGCCGAGATCTTCGGCATGTTGAGCCAACGTGGGAAGCTCGCCCATATCTATCATCGTAAGGCATTGCCAAAATTTCATGGTTCAGTCCAATGGTTAGTTTTTATAAGACGTTCACAGCTGTATTGTCGTGCTTTAATATGCGTATGGAGAATAGACGTTTTTATGTATTTATGTCTACTATTGATTTGATGATATTTTGGGTGGAGAAGGCAAATTAAGCTACCAAGGGATGCAACTTGCAAAACTGATGCTGCCGTTGGGTGGTTGGCCAGCCATTTTGGCAGCTATTTCGATAGCCATTTCAATACCGACGCTATTACACTCTTTAACCAGTCGTTCGATCACAGGTGCTATTCGATCATAAGTACTAATCAATCATAGGCACTAGTTGGTTGCAGATTTTCAGGTTGTATCGTTGCATAAATGTCTTTTTGAGCCTATGAGTGTTGTAGATTGAGCGATATGGGGCTGTTCTATTTGCTCGAATGTAAGCAAAATCAGCTCATGACAATTCATAGGGTAATTCATAGGGTTAATTCATAGGGTAATCCATAAGACATTCATTCGGCCAAGCGTAGGAGAATTTTAGTGATAACCATTTTGGATGAAATACAATTACCTGCAGGCGAGTTAGCAGCAGTGTTACAGCGATTAGAAAGCGACTATTTTCCGGCGGCTGCAGATCGTGGTTTGTCACTGCTTGGACAGTGGGTATCCCCTCCAGTGGTGCGTCCAGACCAAACTAATACTTTGTGGCTACAGTGGCAAGTGGCTGACACAATGAGCTATATCACTGGGGGTGGGTCGATCATTACTTTGATGCTGACTTTCCCGATTGCCTGGTGGATAGCCAAATCTGTCATGTCTTCTGTCCCTTGCAGCATAGCTTAATTGTTCAAAGCTAAGTTTGTTAAATGCGCATTTACTTTTTTTCAGTGATACATTTATATTTTTTAATTAGGAGGTTTCTATGTCGTTATGCCCACACGCAACACTGCTCAATCTTGCCAATTTTGAACAGGGTACACCGCGTGAAGAAATTGCCCGGTTGCGAAAAAATCATCGCCTTACTTGGCAAGAAGATGAGTACGCTAACGGCGGTCATTGGCTAGTACTACACAAGAGCGATATCGACAAGGTATTAAAGACACAGGCAGATTTCAGCAATAATTTCGGCCCACTACTCGAAGATATCCCGGCAGAATTTCTTGAGCAGCAACAGCAAAGTATGACGTTTCAGGACCCACCGGCACACCGTAACTATCGTACATTGGTAGATTTTGCCTTCAGGCCTAAAGCGCTCGCGGCTCGTGAGCCCGAGATGCGAGCAATGGCTCGCGAGATCATTGATAAGGTGATAGACAAGGGCGAATGTGAATTCGTCGAAGAGGTCGCGCTACAGTTACCGATGCAGGTAATGTATAGCCTGTTAGGCGTGCAGAAAAAAGATTTTAAGCGAGTGGTTGAACTAACGAATACCTTGGCTTTGGCTTCTGACCCCGATTATGCTCAGGAGCGTAACGACGGTTTTGTTGCCGCCATGGAGTTGATTAGCTTTGGTGAGGCCTTGGCTGCTGATCACCGGATAAATCCACGCGACTCAATCACCATGCAGGTACTTGAATCTGAGCTCGAAGGCCACACATTGACTGACACTGATTTTGGGCGTTTCTTTCTTAACTTGATTGTTGGCGGAATGGAAACCACCCGTAACACTATTTCATTTTTGATTCACGAATTGATTAAACATCCCGATCAGTACGATAAATTACAGGCAGACCTGAGTCTGGTGCCCAATGCGGTAGAAGAGATTCTGCGCTATCGCAATACGGTTATTTACGTGCGTCGTACAGCAACCAGGGACCTGGAATTTGC
>JAJRPK010000076.1 GCA_024280785.1 Gammaproteobacteria bacterium | reverse complement strand
GAACATCGCTAAGACAGATGATGGTGAATTAAAGACGCCTAGTAGCAATTCTTTATACGCAAGAATTTGGCAGACCGTTAGAGATGAAGTCATTATAAAAGAAGCACCGCAAAGAGAGGTTGATAGCGAGGAAAGTGCTTACACCTTATTGAAACGATTTAGGCTTGATCGGGTGTCAGACTATGCTTCGCCGGACAATACTTCGTCGGACAATGCCATAAATCTAGCGTCAAATAAATTTTTCTTTCAGAAGCAAGAGACTGAAGAACAATACGCGTCTCAAGTGGGGACATGTGTTCACGAAATATTTGAACAAATAGGCCGTGTAGGATTGCAAAAATGGCAAGCTAGTTTAAATGCTGAGAGCAAAAGTTTTTGGAATATTCGGTTAATGCAATTAGGGGTTCCCTTAATATTTTTGGACCGATCGATAAAAACAGTAAATCGAGCGGTTCAAGGACTAGTAACTGGAACCGTTGGTCGATGGTTGTTTGATTCGACTCATCGCTCGGTTTACAACGAATGGAAGCTAAGTGGAATACAGCTAACAGATGAAACAGGGCTGGCGCATGAAGTGGCAGCTGAGGTGAATCTCAATATTATAAGTACGTGTGTCATTGACCGTTGTTTTATCGACCAGGAAAACAACCGATGGATTATTGATTACAAGGTTTCTGAACCTGGTGAGTCGCAATCGCCGAGTGAATTTATTGAAATACAAAGCAAGCGCTATTCACCTCAATTGTCGTATTACAAAGCGAGAGTAGAGCAGATCGATCGCCACACGAATGTAGACGTTGCAGCAATAAAATGCGCGTTGTACATGCCGTTGTTAGATAAACTAATTGAGCTTTAATAATAACGACGATAAGTCAGGTGGTAACATTTAATGTTTGGGCTACTTAGAACCGTTTTAGCTATCATCGTCATGGTGGGGCATTTACTGGATACTTGGCAAATTGGTACCTACGCAGTATTCGGGTTTTACATGATCAGTGGCTACCTGATGACCTATATTATGCAGGAAAACTACGGCTTTTCTGCAACAGGTCGATTTCGCTTTGCGACTAATCGTTTTTTACGTTTATATCCACTGTATTGGATAGCGGCAGTGATTTCGTTAGTGATTATTGCCTGGGTCGGTACAAAGTTTAGCCGTTCGTTTCATTCTGGTCTTTATCTACCTTCTGGGTTGAATGAAGTCGTGGCTAACTTAACGATGGTTTATCCCAAAATATTTGCCAACGAGTACACACCGATTCTGGTACCGACAACGTGGGCAATCACGGTTGAGTTATTTTTTTACGCGTGTATTTGTCTTGGCTTATCAAAGACCCCTAAACGAGTCATTGTTTGGTTGTTAGTTTCTATTGCGTATGTTCTCTATTGCCTTTATCTGGATCTTGGTTGGCGCTATCGTTACTTTCCTATTTTAGCTGGGTCTTTACCCTTTTCTTTAGGGGCCGGTATTTATTTTCTCGTTAAGAAAGATTTACCAAGGTTAGATGATTTTATTTTAAAACCAACAATGCTTTTGTTAGGGCTTGTACTGAATATGTTGGCCGTCATACTCTATCCCTATTATTTCGAAATGGGTTTTTATATTAATGCACTATTAAGTGTATTGGTTTGCTATCAAATTGCGGCAGGAGAAAGCTGGGCAGGGATATCTCTTCGTGTGGATAAAATCATCGGTGAGTTCTCTTACCCTATTTACTTATTGCATTGGCAAGCGGGGATAGTTGCATCCTATTTTCTTTTTTCAGAACCCATTCATGAAATGTCTTACCAAGGCGCAAGCGTACTAGCATTAGCACTTTTGTTGGTTTTCTTACTCTCGTTTGTGCTGGTTCGCGTTGTTGATCGTCCAGTGCAGAGGCTGCGTTATTCGCTCAAGAATAGGTAGTGATGACAACAAATAATAGCTAAATATATTCGTTATTCGAAATTTTCGCGCTAGTTCTATGTTATTTATCAGCGCGCTAAATGGTAGAAATACTCCTAAAAATAATAAGTAATATAAATATCTTTACAAAACAAAAATAGTGGTTTAGTCTGCGATTCTACTTTTCCATTAAGTTGTATAGGAAAATTTATAATTACTTGTGAAGTACAGGGCTGTTTTTATGTTCACAAATTCTTTTAGTTAGATCTCATTCATTTGTTCGCCACTCAAGCCTGTAATCTCATGGCTACGTATGGCGGTGCGTGAGGCAAACATAGTGATGTGTTTGCACGGCGGGAGTGTGGAGTTAGCAATATCCTTATCAAGTAAGGGTGTTCTTCAAGGGTACAGGTTCGCCTTGTATTTGCTGAAAACTGCCCCCTCGTTAAAGTTTCCCCTATTATTTTTCTTGTCCTGAGGGTTGTTGGTACTGCTGCTGCTGTTTAAATTAAAGGAAATAGTCATGTTAGTTAATATTGTAAAAAACTCTTTGGTTGGTATCGCGTTGTCAATGGCGGTCGTTACGAGTACCGCCAATGAATTTATGACAGATAATAATTCCATTATTGATAAAACAACCGTTAGGGATGGAAATACTCTGGCAAAGCAATCACGTGAGTTTAAAACGGCATTTCAGAACATGTCAGAATCAGAGGTTGTGGCGGCCTGTCAGCAATATATCGCTGAGGGGTCGCTTAATCGAGACTATATTTTAAAGGTACTCAAGGGTAGCAGTTGTCTCGATTACGCCCGCGATAATGCAGTAGGGATGCGACAGCAACGATGATTAGCATTGAATGGTCTGAAATAAATCATCTAAGGAAAAAGGCAATGAATCTATCCATCCATCCTATTCATCAAATGTTTATTCAATCGACTTCTGCAAGAAGATATTACAGTATTTTGCGCACTAGCTTATTGCTGTTATTTATCGGATTGATGGCCAGTTGTATTTCGACGTTCCCGCTTTCCAACGAAGTACGTCCGGGTGGAACTTTAATGGCTGCGATCGGTGCGTCAGAGGGTGCAGATTTATTGAAAAAAGAGAATCTTGTTGCAACATTCAAGGACAGTGCTTCAGTTGACCATGTGGTAAAGGTAGCGAGAGTACTACGTGTTTATCCTGATTCGACCAGCCGCTTCGGACGAGGAGCGCCGGCCACTCCACATTATGGACCGATGTATTACAACGGACAATGGCTTGCCATTGTCTACTTCGTTGACGCCAATAACGACCCCATAGTGACGGCGTTGGGAGACGGTAAGCTCCGATTCGAACAGGGTGGCAATCTTGTGGGAGTGGAAATGGACGTGAACATTTTGGGCGGTGGCAATGCACCACGAAATCTTCTAGAGACTCAACCTCTCATGGGAGCTCACTGGCTGGATTATGCCGAGATAGGTGAGCACGCGGCCATTCGCTTGACAGGGATTCCCAATGGAAGAGTTGCCGGCGCGACTTTTACTTTGAACTATGATCCAGCGGGATTCTTTAATGTCGCAGGTTTTGAAATCGAGGTTAGTAAGGCGACGATTGATCCTAATATGCAGTTAGCTTGGAGTGAGAAAGACATTGCAGGGGGCCAAAAAGAATTAACCATTCTTATTTCAAATCCGCACGGGTTTGATGTACCAGGAGACAGCTTTCCAAGCGGTCTTTCCACGCTAGAGCGGCGAAAAAGCCTAGAACGAGATTTATCCTCTGTGTTGATTTCGTGGACGACTCATGTTTCTGCGTCGATTAAAACACAAGCTGAATTAGACGGTTATATGACATTAGTTGGCTCTAATTTTTATGATGCCGACGGAGAAGTATTAGGTGACTTGACTGCTATTTTAGAATATATGGATTGATTTCATTTTGTCATTAGGCGGGCTGTGTTACTCAGGTTGCTTTGCTTGATAAAAGGTATCTGCGTTTGTCAGTGTAATATTTTTTCTATTGGAGCCGACAGAACAAGATCTGGGCAACGATGTTTACGTCATATTATGAGTAGGTGATTGGTGAAGAAAATAATTGAAATAAAAGAGAGCGTGTTTAGATGTGCTGTGATCTTTTTTTGCATAACCGGTCTGAGATTTGTCCAGGCTGCGCCACCTACTCCTGCTGAAGTTGACCAATCTCGTATTGATGCGTTTGCGTGGCTTGTACTCAACCAAAATGGCGACGGTGGCTGG
>JAJRPK010000075.1 GCA_024280785.1 Gammaproteobacteria bacterium | reverse complement strand
GCGGTGAGCAATCAAGACCCGTGTTATATTCAAGTGCTTAATATGTTCGTTAACATTAGTTTCATTAGCAATATCCAAGTGACTGGTTGCTTCATCCATAAATAACATGCGAGGGTTTCTATATAGCGCACGCGCCAAAATAAGACGTTGCTTTTGACCGCCGCTCATACTCGCCCCCATATCACCCACCAGCGTGTTATATTGCATCGGCATCCGCACAATTTCTTCATGAATACACGCCAAGTGCGTACAAAGATAGACTCTTTCCATATCCAACTTAAGAGAAAAGCACGCAATATTATCGGCTATGGTGCCACTCATGAGCTGATCATCTTGCATAACACCCGCGATTTGACTCCTATAACTCAATATCTGTTTGATAGGCAAGCCATCAATCAAAATCTCACCGCTCGTTGGCGCTAACAGACCCATCAAACATTTCATAAGCGTTGTTTTACCACAGCCACTCGGCCCTACAATCGCAACCGTTTCTCCAGCCTCAATAACAAAACTGAGCTTATCAAATACCGCTGTATCGGCTCTTCCATAACTATATTGGAGGTTTTTTACTTCAATTTTTCCTTTCAAAATAGACTCAGTTGATTTGTCTAGCTGCTCTACATCAGTATCGGCAAAAATCAAAACATGCTCATCAATTGGCTCTACTGGCGAAAAGGCTATATCCGCCAAACGGCTCAAATGTAAATCCAGCATTTTTAGCTCAATCCATTGCCCGATTAATGCATCCATTGATCCAATAAAACGCCCCTTATAACTCATAAACGCATACAACATACCCAAGGAAATGACGTTGTCGATAACCGCAGTAGCTGCTAGATAAACAATAACCAAATTTTCTATTCCAAACAGCAACTGATTAACGGTCGAAAAACTAATATTCCAACGAGCAATTCGTATATTTTTATTTAGTATATTTGCGAAATGATTTTGCCACTGACTTTGCCGCTCATTTTCACGCTGAAATAGTTTTACCGTTTGTATCGCGCGTATCGATTCCATAAAATGCGAGTCGTGCTTGGCTTGCGCCACAATACTTTCTTCTGTTAGCAGCCTTAAAGGACGATAAAAGACAAAACGAAATAGTGCATAAATAATAACAACAACGATAACTACCAGTGTTAGCTGTACGTCATAGAAAAACATTGCTGCCAATGTAATAAGCGCCATAATACCATCGACAACAGCAGAGACAAGACCCATTGTTAGAAGGTGACGAACACTATCTAGCGAACCAAAGCGGGACACAACATCACCCATGTGTCGCTTAGAAAAATAGTCTAACGGCAAGCGAATCAAATGACGAAAAAGATTCGCTGTCATTTGTATATTAAGGCAATTGGAAATATGCAGTATAACAAACTGCCTCAATGCTGTAACACCAACATCAATTAAAAGTAGCAAACCGAACCCTATTGCTAACACCATCAATAAATGGCTATCGCCTCTCAAAATAACATCGTCAACAACTGTTTGCATATACAAGGGCCAGACAACCGCAAATAACTGCAGCAGCAGAGATAGCAATAAGATCTGAACCAAATTCCGCTTCAAACCAATAATGCGCGACCAAAAATGGCTTAGCTTAAGTGCCTTTTTATCTTTACCAACCTTAAATTCACTGGTGGGCGTGAGCTCCAAAACTACACCCGTAAAACACTTGTCAAATTCCTCCCTTTCAATATGACGTTCACCAACCGCAGGGTCGTGGATCACCATCGCTTGACCTTTGATAGACTTAAGCACCACAAAGTGATTCATCTCCCAATGCAGTACACACGGCAGTTGAAGCTTATTAATTGACTTAGGCTCTAACCGTAAAGCACGAGGCGCCAAATACATTTTAGCGCCCATATCCATAATATCCCTTAACGTCACACCATGATTAGAGATCGAAAACCGTCGTCGCAATGTGGTTATATCTGTATCAAACCCATTGAAGCCAGCAATCATAGCCAGGCACACTAAACCACACTCAGCTGCTTCAGTTTGTAAGATAACAGGTAGGCTATTACGGTTATTAAAACGCAACAGCTTTTCAGGTCTCTCATAACCTCCTGAACTATCCACTAGAGTCGGCCCTTCAAACTATAGATCGGCTCTAAAAGCCACTGAATAAGCGTACGATCACCCAACTGAACATCGGCTGATAAGGTCATCCCCGACTTTAAAGCGAAGTCACGCCCATAGGCATGCACACTGTTAGTCGTTAGCGTTGCGGATACTCGATAAACCGGCTCTCTAACCGGTATCGTTGTATTCAATAAATCATCTGGCAATAATACGGAATTAGAAACTTGCGTAATTTCGCCCCCATACAAACCAAATTTCTGGTAAGGGAATGCATCAAAGCGGATGTTTAACGACTGACCCGCCTCAACAAATCCGATAGAACGTACTGGTACTAACAATCGAGCTGAAAGCACAACACTTTGAGGCACGATATGTAACAGGGGGGAACTACGCTGTGCTTTTTGCCCTTCACGAGCCTGAAGATTACTTACCCTACCATCACGCGCGGCCTTAATTACATAAGCACGCTGTCCATGTAACTGTGCCATTTGCCTCGCAATATCACTCATGCGTGAGTTGAGTTGGTTAAGACTGTTCGCATGCTCATCTGGCGATAGCTGCTGTTCAATTTCCAACTGCTCAACCCGATTACGCTGATTCACCTTATTACGTAATAAGGCCTGACTCTCACTGCGCAACTCCAGCTCTCTTTCTAACACGGTATTTAGATCTTCTAAAGAAACATGCCCGCTAAGATGCAGCTGACGAAAACGTACAACTTGCCCAGAGATTAAGTCATATCGCTTATCGAGCGTTGAAATCTGCTGGTCCAGCAAAACCAAGTCTTCTTGAGCCGCAGCCACACGTCGCTCTATATCTTTAACTTTACTTAGATATATATTCTGTGTACGTTCTATTTGCTGATTTAAACGTTGCCGCTGCACCTCGTACTCTTCGAGTAAGAGCGCTTCTAAGTGAACACCATCTGCCAGAATACGATCACCATTAACAACAACTAAAGGCTGATCCTTTTCAACCAGATCTCCCTCTTGAACTAAGACATGCTTAATTATTCCGGCACTTTCAGCATAGACACGAAGAACACCGACCGAAGGTTCTAACCAGCCTAGTACTGTCTCTTTGCGAGCATAAGTACTACCGGCAAGCCAATACACCACAGCGCACAACCATAGCAGCAAAAATCCGAGGATAAATAAGTGCGACATCTTCGGATGGAGCAACACATCGCCATGTAAGCGATCAGCCTGTTGAGATAGGGCTTGGTCTCTGAATAGTCTTAACATTACTCTTCATTCCTTGAACCTGCTATCAGACATCGTTCAATCAAGATATCTATTGCTGAGAATATGGAGATGCATTTTATTATATTATAAATATTACTATAAGAATAGAGAGCTGACCCAGATAGCATCTGGGTTATGTTACACAGGTGAGAAAAGTCGATTATCGGAGCGTTTTTTGTTGCTGGAAGTACCCCTATGTGTGCAGCCGATCTAGTCGGCGTTAATGCCAAAACAGCAACGCACTACTTTCATCGTTTGCGGAAAATTAACCGCAACCAGCTAACCAACCACAGTTTTGACGCTATCTACCCAAGTTAGTAAAGCATCGATATCCTCTAGCGTTTACGCATTAGGCAATCGCATGAAGATGGTTTTCAAACAATCATAGAGGTTAAGGCCATTAGCTTTGGCCGTCTTGATCAAACTGAAGAGGTTGGCACCGGGCTTGGCGTCACACAAGCTCGTTAAAAAAACCAATTTTTCCGGCCAATAACAAAGGTGACGTACCGCATTCTCCACACGATTATTATTGATCGGGTAAGTCCTGCCGTCCAAATAGCCGATTAATCCCACTCAGCTTATGATGAGTAAGCTGAATGAAATACTGGCTATAAACCAATATTTACGTGACACAAAAACCTCTAATAAAATAAAAGAGAATGATCAATCACATCGATGGCTAACGTATGGAATAAGGCGTATCAACGTCAGTATGAATATCGAAAACTGGATAGTTTTATCGATTAAAGAATATCAATTCATCGACTTGGCGTTATAGTTAACTTTTCACTCCTGTCCAAATTATCATAATTATTAACCCTTTATTTTAAAATAATTAGATCGTGAGAAAAAGTTGCCGCCAAACTATCACCGGCACTTATCAGTGTGCGAGCTGATAGCTCTTACTTCTATTACGCTGCCATCAGTAAAATATCTATCGGCAGCCTTCAAATCCATATTCGCAACAGAGCATTCTGTTTCTCGACTATATACATTAATACCACCATCACTTGCAAGAAAATTTATATCAGCCGCTTGCCCTTTATCATATTTGAAGAATGTCATGTTTTCCCAATTAGAGCCAATGGTATCTTTCATTTTCGCATGATCCGAACCAACCCAAAACGGCTCCCATATTAAAAAGCCAACACTACCTTTGGTATTAACTAGCGTTTCTCTAAGAGTCGCTAACCAAAAATGTTGCTGCTCATCGCTCACCTCATCAGGCCAAATTCCGTGATTATCTTTGCTAAACATATTGGTCGTTTTATCGCTCCAACTATAAGTACGCGGATATGCAGTCTCCGCAATCATTGTTCTTACCCCAAAGTCCTCGTAAATTCTTTCGCAAATTTGTTTTATTGCCCTAAAACGTTGCCCCTGACTCGCTTCCCCCCAATAATAACTGATACCCATGACATCAACTTTATTTTTATCCACCACCTGCCGCCCGAGTCGACCTTTCGCATTTTCATCAAATGCTTGTCTAACCCACCATTCAGCATAACTTGGGCCGGCCAAATGCAAGACCGTTTTTATTTCTGGGTAGTTATTTTTAACGGCTGCTAAACCTGCATTAATCAACACTGCATTTCGATCCCAAAAAATAGTCTTATCCCAACTTATTTCAGAAGAAGGTACATTAAAAATCTTAGCAAGCTCTAACTTATCTGATAAAACGTTAGAGTCATAGTCGGTATAAGGCTTGGACATTAATATATTACCGTTTATTTCATTACCGATTTGAATATAATCGGGTAGCACTCCTTCAGCTTCAAGATAATTTAGAACTTCAACAGTGTAATCACCAAGCTGACCAGCCAATGCATCAATATCACACAATAGGCTTTCCCATTGCCGGGGTATAATTTGCTGCTTAGGATCAGCCCAAGTATCTGAATAATGTAAACCTAACATTACTTTAAAACCCAATTTCTTAGCCCGAACAATTTCATTAGTCACACTATGTAGTGTCGAGTAAGGATATGGCCTACCATCACAGTACTGAGGCTCAACCCACAATCTAAATCTAACAATATTGGCCTTGTAGTTAGCTAATAAAGCATAAGGGTCGACTGGCTTTGAAGCTGACCAAATGATACCCTCATCTTCCAAATTTTTAACACTTGACATATCTGCACCCATCAGAAATTCTTCATCGAAGTTATTAGGGTTACTTTGGATAAATATATCTGATTGCCCGCATCGATCATCATTCAAATAGACCGACAAACCATTTTTTATCGTCGCAGGGTTATAAATTAACGCTCGCCCACTCACCATATCAAGGTATAAGTCGTATTTTAATTTTTCCAATCCAGTTAATTTTTGAGGGGTATTCAGTACAGCTTTCCTATACTCTGCCACATCAGGGTATCGAGTATTTCCCTTACCGGAAAAAGCACCAATGCTGTTATCAAACAGGCCAAAATCATAATATATAACCTTAATGTTGTATCTGATACGATACCCATGCCAGTTTGTCGTAGAAATCCAAGGCAATCGCCATTGCCAATGTTCGGGTTCCTCTGAAAAAATTGAAGACTTATAGGACTCCAACTTCTCAGCCCACCCCGCACTTGTCGTTGTTACTGGTACTATTGATGTATCTATATCGCTAGGCAGGGTACTCCCAGAAAAGTGTCGAATCCAAAATTGCGGAAACCATGTTATTGATGGGTCAGAAGGCATCACCGATAATACGATATCTATATCCCCATCTTTCCATTTAAACGTTGAATTAAAATCATTTTCTAACCCAAAGCGATTGGGCTCATCATTGAGTGAAATCGCGCGCGGCCCATCAATATAGGTAAATTGACTAAATATATCTTCAACTTTTGCAACCTGCCAATTTGAGTTAATTTGACAGTCAAACTGTCTAAGCCATTGCAACAACTCTGGCATGAGATTGTAGATGCCAATAGATCCTTTATTTGCGTTAGAAGATAAATCATAATGCCTATTATGAATACAGATTTCGTGCGACATCGTCGATGTCTCATTATAAATTGCTGTTAATGTCCATATTCCGGGCACCCCCCATTGATGGGTAAAATTTTGACCCAAGCCCAAAGGTACTCCCTGGTCAGAATCCCAATCACTTGCAGCAATACGCCAGTAGACTCGCTTATCTATTTCGCTCGTGGGAACTCTTTTC
>JAJRPK010000074.1 GCA_024280785.1 Gammaproteobacteria bacterium | reverse complement strand
GAGATGGTCATGCCGGGAGACAACGTCCAGATGAAAGTAGAGCTAATTGCCCCGATAGCGATGGAAGAAGGCCTGCGCTTTGCGATTCGTGAGGGTGGCCGTACTGTGGGTGCTGGCGTAGTTGCCAAGATCCTGGACTAACTACAAGACCCTGGACTAATTAAGAGCATCAAGATCCTAGACTAAGCCAGTCGTTATACTATTAGCTGTATTTTCACCGTTCATAACGCGTTGATCCAGTGTTAAAAAACCGTCCTATTGGGCGGTTTTTTATTTTTCAGTGACGGGTTTTAATTAAGCCGCCCGCCAAATTCTTATCGTTGCGGTGGTTGGCAGATAGTTGTTGGAAAATCGTAGTGCTTGGGGCTAGAAGTCATCGATTAGCAGTGGCTATCATCAATTGCTCAGATGTTGAGCGTTTTAAGTGTCGGTATTCTTTATAGGCCTGTTTTTACTTTTTCCGAGCGTAGGGCAAATTTAGTGAAATAAAAATGCCAGCGGACTAGATGTGCGCGTCTAAGCAGCTAAACTTAAGCGATGAAAACAGGTTTAATTCTTTCGGGCGGTGGTGCACGAGGTGCTTATCAGGTTGGCGTATTAAAAGCCATTGCCGATATGCACCCAAAGCATTCCAGTAATCCCTTCTCCATCATCAGTGGCACCTCTGCGGGCGCGATTAATGCGGTGGCTCTGGCGGCATCGGCAAACAATTTTCGTTTGGCGGTTAAAAAAGTCGAAAAAATTTGGTCGACGTTACATGTCAATCGGGTGGTCAAGGCTAGAGGCATAGACCTATTCACCAATTTCTCTAAGTTGGGCTTGTCGTTGTTTAACAGCGGTATTGCACGTGGCCGCCCATTGGCATTATTGAATAATGATCCGTTAGGAGAGATGTTGTCACACGCGATTCGATTCGGAAATATTCAAAAAAGGGTGGACGCAGGATATCTCGATGCGGTAGCGGTAACGGCTACTAGTTATGCAACGGGTAACTCAGTGAGTTTTTTTCAAGGTAAGGACTCTCTTAAGCGATGGCGTAGGGGTAAGCGAATAGGAGTGCCTGCAACTCTCGGTATAGAGCATCTGATGGCCTCGTCAGCGATCCCCGGTGTTTTTCCAGCAACAAAAATAGGGCGGCAATACTTTGGTGATGGTTCCCTGCGTCAATTAGCGCCATTAAGTTCAGCGTTACGTTTAGGGGCCGATAGAATTTTGGTTGTTGGCGCGCGAGGGCATAACAAGAGTAAGATTTCGACCAGGCGGGATCATCCTCCCTCTATGGCTCAGGTATTAGGACATATTTTTAACTCAGCATTTATCGATGCGCTAGAAAGCGATTTGGACCACATCATGAGTATTAACGAGCTATTGGGGATTCTTGAAAATGAAGCGCCTCACTTTCAGCTTGATAGGCTTAAGTTGGTTGATCTGTTAGTGATTAAACCGTCTATCGATTTTGATGATATCGCATCGGAACACGTGGGAAATTTACCGTCTGGGATGCGACGAATTCTTGCGGCTATGGGTGCGAATAAAAAGAGTGGCGGTGGCAACTTGGCGAGTTATTTACTTTTTGAATCTGCTTTTTGTAAAGAGTTGATTCAGCATGGGTATAAGGACGCCATGGCTGAGCGTGAAGCGATAGAAAGTTTTTTTGGCCTGAACGCCGCCAATGGAATTGTTAAATGGGCTTAGCTTTTTTTCGTAATCAGCTTGGTGCTCGTGCAGAAAATAAAAAATATATGAATGGTGAGAAGTGCGGGCTGGGTTCGTTAGAGCTGCTTGGCAGTTCTAACGAATTATTAATTACCCGGCCAATTGTCCGCCGTCAATGACCCAGGAGGCGCCGGTGACAAACTTGGACTCTGCCGATGCGAGGTGAGCAAATAGTGCGGCTATTTCTTCGGCTTCGGCCATGGTGTCTAAAAGCGGGCTGAGTCGGCCTACTAATGCTGGATCCATGTTCTCTGCCCAACGCAATTTATCGTTGAGTGCGGTTTTTACTCCTCCTGGACATATTGTATTGACCCGTACGTTTTGCTTGGCAAACTCTACAGCTAACGATTTGCTCAAGCCGATAACTCCGTGTTTGGTTGCCGTATATATTGAGTTGTAAGCTTGGCCGCTTTTTCCTGCGGTAGAGGCCATATTGATAATGTTGCCTTGAGTTTTGATAAGGTGAGGCATCGACTCGCGACAGATTATCATTGGCGCGGTGAGGTTAATTTTTATTGATCGCTCCCATAGCTCTGTAGTCATCTCGTGTAAGTGCCAAAAACTAACGATGCCCGCAATGTTTCCTACAATGTCTAACTTGTCCCACTTTGCGATGGTTGCCTCGACAACCCCGCAGCAGTCTTTTTCCTGGGTTGCGTCAAAGACAAATGTGTCAGCTTGTCCACCAGCTTGTTGAATAGTCGCTAATGTAGCGGTCAGCCCCTTTTCGTCTATGTCGGCAAGCATGACGCTTGCGCCTTCTTCGGCGAGTCGAATCGCGGTTGCGCGGCCAATACCTGATGCGGCACCGGTAATTAGGGCGGTTTTCTGGGCGAAACGTGTATTTGTACTGCTCATGATTTTCCTCGGTTGTTGACGTTGGTCGTTACTGATAGCAAAGGATGTTCAGTGGGTAGAGTGATTGCTGAGAGGCCTTATTATCACTTATATAGCTTCGGTTAAAAATTACCAAATCGAGCAGCTGTGCTTTGAATCGCTAGGCTGTCCCGCTTGAGCGGCAAATATAGGGCTACTGGCTCCTTAGGCAGGTGTATCGCTAATATTATTTAAGATTCGATGAAGGCGGTGTTTGAGTAGAGTGGTCCCCGCAACAAATTGGAGGGGTAGGGTAGTTTAGCTAGTCATTTCAGCGCAAAGTGCAGAACGCTTGAGTTTAATACAAAAACTGTTTGACTCTTCTTGGTCGCGCCATTAGAATGCGCGCTCTCTTTTTGACGGTGCTATTTCCGTTCGAATTTTAGTGGTTGGCTATTTGTTGGCTTTTTGCCGGCAGCAGAGCCCGCCACGCCCGAGATACGATAGTTCTTTTGGTTGGTTGGTTGCTGTAGCTATATTAGTTTAGTTAGTTAGCAGCCAAACAAACCGTATACAAAGGGCTAGTTTTTTGTTCAGTGGAGTAAGAAAGTGGTTCAAAACCAACGAATTAGAATCCGCCTTAAAGCCTTCGATCATAAATTAATCGATTTGTCGGCAGCCGAAATAGTCGAGACGGCTAGACGGACCGGCGCTCAAGTTCGTGGCCCGATTCCTCTGCCTACTCGTAAAGAGCGTTTTACGATATTGATTTCTCCACACGTTAACAAAGATGCGCGTGACCAGTACGAAATTCGTACTCATAAACGCATGATGGATATATTAGAGCCTACCGAGAAAACCGTCGATGCGTTAATGAAGCTCGATTTGGCGGCAGGCGTAGAAGTACAAATCAGCCTCGGCTAACGCGCAAGCGCGTCGGGAAGAATACGTTTTTAAGGGTAATCTCCTTATTTCTTAAAAGCGGACTTATGTGTAACGCCCTGTATCGGCTATGGAATTGGTTCATAGCAGAGTGAAAGGCGGCCATAGCGGGTAACCAGCCCCGTACACTGAGAGGTTAAGAACATGGCAATTGGTCTTGTCGGCCGCAAAAGCGGCATGACGCGGGTATTCACTGAAGAAGGTGTTTCTATCCCTGTAAGCGTGGTTGAGGTTGAGCCCAATCGCATTACTCAAGTCAAATCTACTGATATAGATGGTTACGAAGCAATTCAAGTCACCGTAGGTACTCGTCGTGCGTCCCGCGTGGTCAAGGCTGCCGTCGGTCATTTTGCTAAAGCAGAGACTGGTGCAGGCCGTGGTTTGTGGGAAATGCGCATAGATAGCGATACCAATACCGAAAACCTTAAGGTCGGTGCGGAGCTAACTGTAGAGACTTTTGAAGTAGGTCAGGCCATTGATGTTACGGGTACTTCAAAGGGTAAGGGATTTCAGGGTGGTATCAAGCGGTGGAATTTCACCATGCAAGATGCAACTCACGGCAACTCGATTTCTCACCGGTCAAATGGTTCTATCGGCCAGTGTCAAACGCCAGGTCGTGTTTTTAAAGGTAAGAAAATG